>CAYWSF010000117.1:0-5884 GCA_964460725.1 uncultured Desulfosporosinus sp. | reverse complement strand
GCAATTCGTCAACATGCCTTTGCGCAATATGTGCATTGTGAAATGCTGATCCCCTATGACAAAGGAAATATTGTCTCATATCTTAATGATTATGCAACTATTAAATCCACAGTTTATGAAGGGGATGGGGTTTTGATTTCTATGGAATGTAAGGAAGCAGATTTTGAAAGATATCAACAATATGTACTCTAGAGGAGAAAAAAGTGTTGTTGATGCATTCTATAAGGGAGGAAGTTAACTGGTTGAGCAAGTAAAAAGGAGTTGGGGCTATGAAGGACAGTGTTGAAGGTATTGTCATTGAAGTAAATGATGAAATAGCTAAAGTGAAACTCAATAGACATAATAGCTGCAGCAGTTGTGGTATGTGTCAGGGTGCAGACGCGGTGGTCCTGGATGCCCCAAATACCCTTGACAGTAAACCAGGACAAAAAGTTATACTTGAAATCAAAGAGACAAACATGTTCAAGGCCGCCTGTATTATCTTTATTTTACCGCTGATTGCAGTAGCAGCCGGGCTGTTTATAGGCTATTATATTTCATCGGTTTTTGGAATTTCGAATATACTGCCTATGATCATAGGTGCTGTTGTCTTCGGTTTATTAGCAGGTATGGTCGTCAAACGGTTTGATAAGTCGTTAGAATTATCTGGCGATAAGCCAAAAATTGCGAAATTGATTAAATGATTTTTGTAACAAACAGACAACCAGTCCCTTTCATCTTGAGGGAGCTGGTTTTTTATCAAATATAATAGCTTTGTCAAATGTATTCGCTTTATTGTATGAGCACAATCAACGTCGGATAATCGAATATTTATGGATAATCAGGCTAAATAAAAAATCTTTACAAAGGAAGCAGTGCTCTATTATAATACAATCACGGGGTGCTGATTATAAATGTTAATGGAGGTTGATTTATGATAAAAATTATCGCTAAATTTACTTTGAAACCCAGTTCGGTGGAATCTGTAAAGAAGGATATAGCAGCTCTGGAAATTGCAACAAGAAAGGAAGCCGGTTGTATTAGTTACCAATTCTTTCAAGATGTTAATAATCAAGATCTTTGCTTTGCTATAGAAGAATGGGAAAGTCAAGAAGCCCTAAATAATCATATGAATGCGGACCATTTTAAAAAATTTATGGCAAAGGCTTCTGAGGTTGTAGCCGCCGAACCAGAATTGTCGGTATGTACTCCTTTAGTATAAAGTAAATGTAATAGGAGACGGCTCTCTAATATAACAGGGGGACGTTTCTCTGAGTACACATAAAATGTGCAATCAGAGAAACGTCCCCCTGTTAATGTTACCGTCCCTTCAATTCCTTATTTCTTTTTTACAATTATATCCTTTTCATACATTTCTTCTATTTGCTTTTTGTATGTCCATGGTCAAGCATGACATCTTCGGTATAGAGTCCTTGTGTAGCAGCTGCTCGCTGCATATTATATTTCAGTGTGACATAGGAATAAAGACTTCTTAAAAATACAAAATACACTGAAGGAAGGAGGGATTTCAATTGAAAGTACCGGAAAAAAACTTTAAAATCATATACAATAACAATAATCCTATACGATAGCTGTCAAAATTAGTAAAAAACAATCATTATGAAATTGATGCTCATTATCCTGCAATCTTAGAAAGGTGGTCTTGATTTGGGTTTTGTTAAATGGGCCGGGGGAAAGGGGCAATTGCTTTACACTTTTAGACAATTTTACCCCCCACAACTTCTAAGTGGTAGTCTAAAACGATATGTTGAACCTTTTATCGGCGGAGGTGCTGTATTATTTGAAATTCTGCGAAGTTTTAGCGTAAAAGAAGCGGTAATCTTGGATATTAATAGCGACCTAATCAATACGTATAGAGCTGTGAGGGATACCCCGGCACAGTTGATGCGATTACTTGGCGACATGGAGTGTGAGTATCTGGGACAAGATCTTGAAGCGAGAAGGGGAACCTACTATGGGGTCCGTAATGCCTTTAATTCCAGAAAAGTTGATATAAATGTCTTTGATATTGAAAAGGCGGCTCAGTTCCTATTTCTAAATAAGACCTGCTTTAACGGGCTCTATCGTGTAAATAAGGCCGGTGATTTTAATGTACCGTTTGGAGATTACAAAAATCCGACTATTTGCGACGCGAAAAATATAGCTGCCTGCAGTGACTTGCTTAGGAAAACAGAGATTATTTGCGGCGACTATCATCAAGCATGGCATTTTGTGGACAACAGCAGTTTCGTTTATTTTGATCCGCCGTACAGGCCGTTAAATGCAACCTCGAGTTTTACTTCTTATAGCAAACTTGATTTTAACGATAATGACCAGGTAGAATTGGCAAGTTTTTATCGACAGTTAAATGATACCGGGGCTTATCTTATGCTCAGCAACTCTGACCCCAAAAATACAGATGTTGACGACCGGTTTTTTGATGAACTCTATGATGGGTTTAATATTGCCGGAGTGGAGGCAAAGAGAACCATAAATTCCAAGGGAGAAAGCCGGGGGGCAGTTAAAGAAATCCTGGTTACTAATTATGTAGTCTGAAGAGATATAAGATATACTTTTAACAAAATTCAGCAAGAATTTCCCCACCTCAAAAATGCGTAAGCATTTTAAAAATCATCAAGTGGAATTGTCTTCTTTGGTTGAATTTGTAGATAAATTGCATATAATCTGGGCTCGGAAAAAGGGAGAGGCTTTACTCAAAACTGATAATCCAAGCAGTTTTTATATAATTGTCAACGATTACTTTGGATAAATTAAACCAGCTTGTACAACAATCCAATATAACAGAATCGCCGGTCACAATTCTTTCCAGTTTAGATAAAACAGGATCGGCATTGGGGATTAATTCTACCTCAACCGGCATATCCCAAGCGGCTAAGTGTTTCAGGATCAAGTTTCTCAGTTGACCGGAATTTGAGACAGGTGCATCTAAGAAAAACTTAACATTGGGAACCGACAATTGTCTGAATGATTTTCCAATCAAATCTAGCGCTTTTTCAGTCTGATTAATAATGCGATAACTGCCCCTTAAACCGGCAAGATCCCTTAAAACGCCGTCGCCGCCAAGAATAAGTACGCTGCCGGAAAGAGCAACTTCAAGGGTAATAATCAGATTAAAGCCATCGATATTTAAACGCCCGTCCCTGGCAGCTTCCAAAGGAAGTTGAGTTGAACGTCTTTTGTCATATTGAAGCTGAGAAGAGGTTGCCCTTTGAAGTGCATTCCTTTGCCTTGAAGAAAGCTGATAGTGTCCACCGACAAAATCAATAACCGGCCCCGTTTTATAACCACGGTCCAAGAGCCATCGAACTTCCTGTTGAGCAATTCTCAATTGATGGATAGCTTTCTCCGAAAACCACTTACTGTCTTCTGAATCAAATCCTCTTCTGGTCATTTTTGTAGGCATTGTATGGTCATCCTTCATAGATGTCATTGGCTATCACGCAAATCAGAAATTGGTCTGGAGTTTGGCATCGGTAAACGCTCCTTATAGCAATATTTATATAAGCATTGTATCAAAATCATAAGAGGAGGGTCAACGAAGGGCAAGGAAGGAGGGAATTATAATTTTTTATCGAATTCTTGCATAAGTAATGAGATTGTCTCAGCATGATGAATAAGGAGAAAAAGGGATAAACTTTATTTACCAAGTTATATTATTTTAAGGGTAGTTAAAATTTAGGGGTAGTCAGAAGCGACCGGATTATTACGGAAGCGAACAGGGAAGAAAGAGTCACGGAACTACTGATAACATGGCAAAGTTGTTTTAATACAATTACGTCTTATGGAAGTAAATAAGAAGCAAGTAAGAAAGTTGGAAAAGAGATGATCAAAAAGGAATTTGACGTGACCGGTATGACCTGTTCGGCTTGCTCGTCCCGGGTCGAAAAAAGCGTATCTGAATTGCAGGGGACGCAAAACGTGAGTGTAAACCTGCTGACAAACCGTCTGCGCCTGGAATACGATGAAAGCGTTGTCGATGAGGACACGATCATCCGGACAGTAGAAAATGCCGGGTATGGGGCTTCTGTCAAGGGCAGTCAAAAAGCAAAATCTGATCAGGACGGTGCGGATACCCCGGATAATCAAATCAGGGAGTTGAAAATCAGATTTCTGGGCTCGCTAATCTGTTTGATTCCGCTCATGTACATTTCTATGCACCATATGTTGTACGAGTGGTTTGGATTGCCCGTACCGGCATTTATCACAGCCATGTTTCATGGAAATGAAAATGTTATTAGTTCCGTGTTCGCGCAATTTTTGCTGTTATTGCCAATTATCTATCTCAATCGAAAATATTATCAGGTGGGTTTCAAACTTCTACTTCATAGAAGCCCCAATATGGACAGCTTGATTGCCTTGGGATCTGCTGCGGCCACCCTATATGGAATTGCTGTTGTCTTCATCCTTGGGTATGGTCTCGGGCACGGCAATGTTGAACTGGTAAATCGATACAGTATGGATGTGTATTTTGAATCCGCCGGAACAATACTTACGTTGATTACGCTAGGTAAATACTTGGAAGCAAAGGCAAAGGGAAAAACGAGCACGGCAATTGAAAAACTGATTAATTTAGCGCCGGATACGGCACTGGTGCTCAGAAACGGAGAAGAGAAGGAAATCCCGATCGAGGAAGTTGTCGTCGGGGACACTTTCCTGGTAAAACCGGGCGCCGGTATTCCTGTTGATGGCATTGTGTTGGCAGGCAGTTCCAGTGTCAATGAATCAGCCATTACCGGTGAAAGCATTCCCATTGCCAAAAAGGTTGGAGACCCGCTGATTGCGGCTACCATCAATGGAACGGGCTTCATAAAAGGAAGAGCGACCCAAGTGGGAGAGGATACTACTCTCAGCAAAATCATCAGACTGGTTGATGAAGCTGCTTCCTCAAAGGCTCCAATTTCCAAGCTGGCAGATAAAATTGCCGGGGTTTTCGTCCCCGTAGTTATTAGTATCGCAGTCGCAGCGGTTATTTTTTGGCTGCTTTATGGCGCGACTTTTGAATTTGCCCTTTCTATGGGAATCTCCGTACTGGTAATTTCCTGTCCGTGCGCCCTGGGGCTGGCTACGCCGGTCGCCATTATGGTTGGCACGGGTAAAGGCGCGGAAAACGGAATTCTGATTAAGTCCGGCGAAGCTTTGGAAATTGCCCATAGTATTGATACGGTGGTTTTGGATAAGACGGGTACAATTACTGAAGGAAAGCCGGTTGTTACGGATGTATTGCCGATCGGTATTTCTGAAGACTTGTTATTGCGAATTGCTGCGGCCCTGGAGAATTCCAGTGAACACCCTTTGGCGGAAGCCATTGTCAACTATAGCCGTCAAAAAAACATTTCCATTGAAACAATAGACAATTTTGTTTCGGTTCCCGGCATGGGAGTTGCCGGCAGTCTGGATGGCAAGGAATACATCGCAGGGAACCCGGCCTTTCTGCGAACACGCGGAATACGGACAGATGAATACGGGGACCAGTATGATTTATTAGCTGATGCAGGAAAGACCCCTTTACTGTTTGCTGATGCCAAGCAGATCATCGGGATCATCGCGAGTGCAGACGTGGAAAAACCGACAAGCAAAGAGAGTATAAATCTCATGCAGAATATGCAGCTGGACGTCATTATGCTGACAGGAGATAATGAAGGAACGGCTAATGCGATTAAAAATCGCATGGGAATCAAGAAGGCGATCGCAAATGTTCTTCCCCAGGATAAGGAACAACAGATTGCGGAACTGCAGCGAAATGGGCATAAAGTTGCCATGGTTGGCGATGGAATAAATGATGCCCCGGCACTTGTGCGTGCGGATGTAGGAATTGCCATCGGCGTGGGTACAGTAATCCTTCTGATAAGGTGATCTGCCTTTCTTTGATTGACTTAGTCAGTCT
>CAYWSF010000116.1:3601-5900 GCA_964460725.1 uncultured Desulfosporosinus sp. | reverse complement strand
GGACATGCCTGCTCTATTGGACTTATTTTCCCTTATAAACTATAACCTCCATCTTGGCTAAATGCATGATCTTTTTACTTGTACTGCCAAGAACAATTCCTTCAATTCCAGAAAGGCCACGATTACCAATAACTATTAGATCACACTGAAGTTTTTCCGCACATCGCACAATTTCCTCTTCTGGCCTTCCAAAGCGAGTAACAGAATCTATAGTTAAGCCGGATTCAGTAAAAATTTCTTCGGCTTGTTTAAGGGCTTTCATTCCCTTTTTGGCCAGGAATTGATTGAATTCCTCTTCATTGTTAAACTTTGTATTAATAAGTGAAAAATTATGCCAATTAATTAAATCTTCTACCACATGAATAAGCGTAACCGATTTGATAGTTCCGTCAATCATCATTTTCTTAGCAAATTTGACAGCCCCAAGGGCACTCTTCGAACCATCTGTAGCGACAAGTGCGCGATTATACATCTTATCTCAACTCCCTTAAATAATTTAATTTACAGTGAAACTTAGAAATTTTGGCGACCTACCCCAAAAACCCTAGGCCTGTTGATTTCATTTGGTCAGAGCGAAACTTAAATTACATAACGTTCAAATGTTTAAAATGAACTATAACAACTCTAAATCTTTGTTTGACGAGATCTCTCTCATTGTTCGTTTTTCTTATGTGTGACTCCATCAACAGTCAATGTGACGTACAATCGCAAACAAGCCGTATAGGGTAGCTTTGATTACCAGCGTCTGGTGCTGCCTCCGCCGCCGCCTGAACCTCCACCGCCGCCGAATCCGCCTCCGCCTCCTCTGCCGCCGCCTCGCAATAACATGCCTAAAATAAGACCGAGGAAGAAACCGTTAAAGAAACGATGATCAATATATACTAATAAGATAAGTAGGATAACTAAAACTATCTCAACCCAGATTGGCAGAGGATTATTCATCGATGTAGGTGTGGATGAAACGGCTAATGCTTGCGGCGGGTTAATCTCCAAGGCAACCTGATATTCCTCAGCCACTTCCTGAGCTAAGGCACTATAACCATTAAGAATTCCTTGATTATAATCATTATTTTCAAAATATGGCAACATGTACTCATCTTGAATCTGCCCCGTCTTCGCATCGGGCAAAACTCCCTCAAGCCCATAACCGACTTCTATGCGAGAAACCCGCTCAGCTGGCGACACTAAGATTAGCAGTCCATTGTTTAAGTTTTTATCGCCAATCCCCCACGTTCTCAAGATAGATAAGGCGTATTCTTCAGGTGTTCTTCCATTCAGGCTGTTTGCTGTAACGACTACGATTTGCGCTTTTGTCTGTTGTTCCAACGAAGCAGAAGTACTGATAATTAGTTGTTCCGTCGCTTGATCAAGAACATTAGCCTGATCTAAAACAAAAAACTCGCTTTTCGGTTGAGGGATTTCTCGGCTTGCAGCCGTCAATGGGAAGGTAATTGTTAAGAATAACAAAATCAGTACCGCGAGAAGGGACATCTTCTTCATGTAGTTTCATTCCCTTCGTTTTACAGGTTATTCTACGTTATTGCGAAAAGTCTACTGCCGGGACATTCTCTACATTTGCTTTCGGTTTAAAATAGTCCCTTGGTCCAAAGCCCAAAACACCTGCATAAAGTGATGCTGGAAGCGTCTTTATCTTAGTATTGTAGGACTGAACAGAATTGTTATAATCCATGCGGGCTGTGGCAATGCGATTTTCTGTACCGGCTAACTCATCCTGTAAGGCACGAAAGTTAGCATCCGATTTAAGCTGTGGATAGTTCTCACCAATGGCTAATAATCTTCCCAGGGCACCGGTTAAGGCCTGATCAGCCTCACCTGTTTCTGTTACAGTTGCAGCACCCGCTAATCTTGCTCTGGCATCGGCAACATCAGTAAAAATCTCTCTTTCCTGTGATGCATATCCTTTCACAGTCTCAACTAAATTGGGAATCAGATCTGATCTACGCTGTAACTGGTTTTCTACCTGACTCCAATCCCCGTTGACCTGTTCGGAGATTTTTACAAGGTTATTGTAACCGGAGATTAAAAGCAACCCTAGAATAACAATAATACTGACCGGTAATAACCATTTTTTCATTTATACCATCCCCATTCATTATTCGACTATTCGGCTTAAATTCAGCATGATCATTTAGATCTTAATTCCATTCTCAATATGCTCTCAAATCTTTTTAGTTGATTCTTTCTTTTATTCTTTAGTATCAATTATTCTGTGCGATAACTCCTGGTAAAAGTTTGCCTTCGCAGTCTCATAGTAGGGAATGGCCCAAAGAAACGCTAA
>CAYWSF010000116.1:0-3501 GCA_964460725.1 uncultured Desulfosporosinus sp. | reverse complement strand
ACTCCTTTCATAATTTATTACACCATTAATTATAGCAATAAATGCAATTATAATATAGATTCATTGCCTTATTCCCTAAAAACCTTTTTTAAATGCGGCTTCTTGTCATCACGAACCAGGCGAAAGTTCCGGCATCTTACTAACAAGAATAATCGCTGGAACCATAGTGACTCAGAAAGTGAGCAATGTTATAATTAATTATTTAATTGTTTTAGTACTTACGATGAGAAAAAGGTGAAGTTTAAATGATAGAAGGTTTTTTGGGGAAATTGGCCGAACATAAAATGCAAGAAGCAAATGCAAGAGGAGAACTAAATGATCTGCCTAACGCCGGAAAGCCCGTAAGAATCCAAAACTTTTATTTTTTACCCCCAGCGTTTAAATTTGCATACACTGTTTTAAAAAATTCAGGCTATCTCAATCTGGATGAAGAAGAAAAGGTCCCAATAACCTCGCTTAAAGATAACATACACTCACAGAACGATAAACTTTCCAATTCTACGAAACTTCAAGAAAGACCTTCAGCTTCCGTTGTTAGTAATAAGAAAATCTCAGCGGATGTGATGCCTTCCAATTCTACAAGCCATAATATAGAAAAAGCTTTTAATTATAATGTAATTAGAGATAGCAGACGCAGGAGGTTTTAGTTAAAACCAGGCAAAGGCTTCTTTCATGATCCAAAACGGAGATGCTTTTTGTTATTTTTTATTGAGCGCATCATTGCATATATGCAATGATGCATACATATACAATTAAGAAGGAATATGCATTTGAATGTAGAATATAATCGATAATGCCTTTGATAACTTGGTTAACAAAACACTAGCATGAAAAAAGGAAAGTCTAAAATAAAATCAAGAAAGGAGAAACCGGAGTAAGGTAGTTCTCAGACTTGTGCAGCGTTCGGAAAGGTCTATGGGTTATGACCAAGAGCCAAAAAGGAATAATGTAATTCAGATTATAAAAAATTAATCGGGAGGCAGTAAGATGTTCAAAAAAAAGTTTGCTTTTATTATTTCATTGATTTTAGTAATTGGTATGCTTATAAGCGGATGTGGGAACAATCAAACTACAGATAATACAGATAATAAGACAGATGGTTCTTCTGTTCCTGCCTCTTCCGAAGCACAAAACAAACCAGATCAATCTAACAGTGGTACTGAGGAAATGGGAGACCGGCTGGCAAAGGTCTATACGGATATGATGCAAAGTGGTAAGTATTATATGAAATACCGCACCACTATCGAAATGGATGGAAAAAAAGAAACGGCCGAAATGGAAACAGCCGTTAATGGTGATGACAGTGCTGTTATAAGTTCCATGCCCCTTGGGAAAAGTCATATGGTTTTTAAAGATGAAAAGTCTTATTTTATAGATCATCAGAACCGAACAGTGATGGTCATAAATTCAGCTGCGATGGAAGGCATGGAAGAAGCAGACATTGATACGACCGGACTTACTTATAAAGGAAATGGTACAGGCGACTTTCTAGGCAAGAAACTTCCATATGAAGAGTACTCTACCGAGAGTGGTACAATTAAATATTACTTTGACGGTAAAAAACTTGTTGGTATGGAGGTTATTGATGAAGAAATGACTTCCTTGATGGAAGTTCTGGAAATGAGCAACAGCTACCCTGCTGACATGTTTACGATACCGGCTGATTATACCAAGACGGAAATGTAATGCCTGATTATCAATGCTAATTGATTTGACCGAAAACCACCTGCTGAAAGGTGGTTTTCATTTCCCGTCAATATAAATAAGCTTGTCCTTCCCACAAAAAATCTAGTAGGTGATACATTCTATGTCGATAATTCTGGTCATTGTCGTGCTCCTGATCGGGGGGTCGACTCTTATTAACGGTTTGACAGATGCCCCCAATAATTTAGCCGCCGTAATCTCAACTCGAGTGTTAAAACCTAATGCTGCACTCATTCTTGGTGTGGTTTTTAATACGATCGGCGTATTTTTCCTGGGTTCTGCGGTAGCTATGACAATGGCAAATATGGTTACAATAGGAACCGGCAGAGACGCGCTTATTACTCTGGGGGCAGTACAACTTTCAGTTGTTCTTTGGGCTGGGACAGCATGGCGATACGGTATCCCCACTAGTTCAACCCACGCTTTGATTGCTGCATTAATGGGCGCAGGAATTTCTTTTAATGGAATGGCCGCTATCAATGCAGACTCCATTAAAAAAGTCTTAATTGGCATGGTTATTGCATCTGTCGTTGGCTTTGCAATCAGTCTTTTAACAACTAAACTAATTGCATTTTCCTGTAAAAATGTTAAACGCCGAGTAGCAGATAAATTTTTTTCATATGGACAGATAGTAAGTGTGGCCTTAATGACCCTTAGTAATGGAGCGCAGGACGGTCAAAAATTCATGGGCATCATCTATTTTGCATTGGTTCTCGGAGGCATTTATCCAGAAATCATGTCTGAAAATATTGTTATTCCTGTATGGATAAAAACGTTTTGTGCTATTTTAGTCGGCGGATATCGGATCATCAAAAAAATGGGCATGGAAATGGTTAACCTTGAAAAATACCAAGGATTTGCTGCAGAAGTTGTTGCATCAAGCAGTATGATTGTCTCAACCTTGTTCGGCATACCCCTGAGCAGTACTCACGTGAAAGGAACCGCTATGATGGGTGCAGGTGCTTCAAAAGGGATAAACAAAGTAAATTGGACTGTTGCCAAGGATGTGATTCTAGCATGGTTCTTTACCTTTCCCATCTGTATAGCACTGGGATATATATTTTCAATACTATTTCGCTGGATTTTTACGTACTTTTAAGATGGGAGGATTCTTACAATGGTTAATGATAATTCCAAAAAAACAAAACCCAAAGCAAATAGATTTTTAAAATTTAAAACCAAATTTATAAATGAAAAAGTTGATTATTACGATATATTCATACAAGAAGTAACTATTTCTTTGGAAGCCGCAAATAGTTTAAAGAAAATTGTTTCTGATGGTAATATTAATGATGATGAACTTTTGCATATCAAGAAGTACAAGAAAATAGGAACCAAGCATGTCAATGAATCTTTAAAAATTGTTGAGGAAGCCTTTATCACTCCCATTGATCAAAGAGATATTATTGAGATTTTAAAAGGAATGGAAGATATTCTTCACAGTATTGATTCTATTGCTAATCATATTTATATTATGAGAATTACAAATATTGACGAATTTATGATGCACTCTGTAGAAATTATTTCTTCCATATGTGAAAAACTCTATGATTTAGTGATTGCTTTTAAGCGGTTTAATAAGAATGAAAAAGAACAAATTTACAACTTAATCGATGAGATTAGTAAATTAGAAGAAGAGGGAGATCGGACCTATACCGAATGTATGAGCCATATCTTTACCTTTGAGGCAGACGCCATTACTCTTTTGAAGAAAAAAGAAATTTATCAGCGTCTCGAGTATTCCTTGGATTGCTTTAAGCGAGTAGCAGATATGATCGGCAACCTCATTGTTGCGAC
>CAYWSF010000115.1:0-5918 GCA_964460725.1 uncultured Desulfosporosinus sp. | reverse complement strand
TTTCCTTATACTGCCCAAGCAACCATTTGAGACTTTCTGCCGAGAGTTCCGCATCCAATTTAGCCCCTTGTTTTTCCTTAGCAGCCTCTAAGATTTGTTCGAATTTATCATGTTCTATTCCTAAGACAACATCCGAGAACATTTGAACGAAGCGACGGTAACAGTCCCAGGCAAAACGCTCATTCTTAGAATTGGCAGCTAATGCTTCTACAGTATCGTCATTTAAGCCTAAGTTCAGAACAGTATCCATCATCCCTGGCATCGAAAATTTAGACCCGGAGCGAACAGAAACGAGCAGGGGATTCACTTTATCACCAAAGCGTTTGTCTAAGCTCGCCTCAACCTCTGCTATAGCAGGCCAAACTTGATCCCATAGTCCCGCAGGGGGATTTTCACCGTTACTGTAATATTCATTGCACGCTTCCGTGGTAATGACAAATCCCGCCGGCACCGGCATCCCAAGATTGGTCATTTCAGCTAAATTTGCGCCTTTTCCTCCCAATAGGTCGCGCATGGAAGCATTTCCTTCCCGGAATAAGTAAACATACTTTTTAGCCATTTTTCATCCTGGTTTCTAAAACACACGCAAGCTTTATTCACAATATAGCGCATGTTATTCATCTACCCGACTAGCAGGCGGCAGTGTCATAGGATTCAACTGCTAGGCCATAGGCTTTCCCCTATGTTCCGGGTGGGTTGCCCCGCTGCCTCCTATAGAAGCGTACTGCCCGGAGAAGGTGTTACCTCCGCCTGGATACTTACTTGTGGCAGCGGCCTTTCGCAATGTGTTCCGCACCACCCGCAGTATTTACAGCAAAAGTTTTAACCTATACCTAATATGTATTTCCGGTGAACCTGCCAAGAAGCCAGGCTTTTCACCTGCCCTTTCGTTTGTTTTTAATCCTGGCCGGCACAGCCTTTTTGATGGCTGACCACTTCTTCTAACCGGTCATGTCTATTCAAAATATTTACAACGATTTACCTGGTATCAGATTTAGCCCCGTTACATCCTTAAAATACCCTTAAATGCCCTTTTAATGCCCTTTAATTCTACTTATCAGCTACTGTTTTTCGAAGTGAATTATACCTTATTATGGGGATCTCGTACCGATTGTTAAAAATCCCTTATCGAAAATCTTCAATAATACGAATACTAAACTAACGTTTTCTATAACTGCTTTGCTATTGACATCGATAACTGAATAACCAAGACGTTCCATACGACTACTCCGTTCATACTCCAACTCTTACATTCTCGCTCCAAGTCAGCAATTCTGATTTTGAACCCAGCTTTACCGGAGAAATAGCTGCGTTCTTAAGTCTTATTTGCTTAAATCATGCTAAAACACTCAAATCACCCAAACAGCCCAACATCTCAACACATTGACCGAGTAAAGCCAACCGGGCAGTTCTTAGATCTGCATCCTCCACCATAATCATAACTGCTTGGAAGAGTGCTTCAATCAGCGGAACAAGTCCGCCTGCAATCAGATATGCTTCTGCAAAATTATCATTTAAGATTGCCTGCTCAAAACCCTTTTTCCGCAGGGATATCTCATTGGCAAGGGCAATTTCTGTCTCATCCGCCAACAAGGATGGGTTTAGAGCTTGAGTCGGTTCTTTCTTTGTAAGATTCAAACAGCGGGTATAGGCTTGAGTATAGAGTATAAATGATTCTTCTTCCCGTTTTTCAGCTAGTACCCGCGCCCTGCACGCTGTGCGATAAAATTGATCGCTTCCCGCAGCAATTGCCGCAATAACAGTATCATAACGCAGTCCTTGTTCCTGAAGCACAAAGCGCACGCGTTGTTGAAAGAAATCCTGTAAAAGAGGAAATATATCTTCACTCGGCAAAAGGGAAGTCCCCTGTGCCTGGTAAGCGCGATAAGCTTCCTGCAAAAGCTCGCTTAAGGAAAGGTTCCACTTGGCATCTAAAAGGATACCAACTACCCCTTGTGCCTGGCGTCTCAGGGCATAAGGATCCTGGGAGCCTGTGGGCTGAATGCCTATACTAAATGCACCGACAATAGCATCCAGTTTATCAGCAATACTAACCACACGTCCTGCATCAGACACCGGCAAAGCATCCCCGGCAAAGCGAGGCTGATAATGCTCCAGTATCCCCTGACAAACCGCAGGCTTTTCTCCGCCGGCACGTGCGTAATCCGCCCCAATAATCCCTTGCAGTTCCGGGAAATCATAAACCATCAAGGTTACAAGGTCTGCTTTTGCCAAGAAAGCAGTCTGGTCGATTAATTCTTTTTGGGCATCTTCAAATTCCAGTTTATCCGTTATAAATTGCGCTAGACTACGCAAACGTTCCACGCGTTGTTTTACCGTACCCAATTTTTCATGATAAACAACTTTCTCCAACTTGGGTACTAACTCTGCCAGCGAAACCTTTTGATCTTCCCGATAATAAAAGGCCGCATCTGCCAAACGCGCTTTCAATACCTTTTCATTTCCCGCCTTCACTTTGTCTATGGCAAGAGCATCTCCGTTACGCACGGCGATAAAATAAGGCAGCAGTTTTCCGTCTGCGGACCGGACCGGAAAATAACGTTGGTGCTCCCGCATCGGGGTTGTAATCACTGCCTCCGGCAAGTCCATATATTCAGGGGCCACTTCACCCAATAAAGCAGTCGGATATTCGATCAAGTGAACTACTTCATTCAGAAGATCATCATCCTCAGACACTACGCCCCCTACTTTTTCAGCAAGGATTTTAATCTGGGCCTGGATCTCCGCCCTGCGCTCCGCAGGATCAACTATAGCATAAGCTTTACGTAAAGCCTCCTGATAATCAGACGGTCGATCTAATATTACCGGTTCTGCCGCCAATGTGCGGTGGCCGTATGAAATACGCCCGGACTTAAGTCCCACTAATTCAAGCGGTATGACCTCAGTCCCGTATAACGCGACAATCCAGCGAATAGGTCGTGCGAAATGAAAATCATGATCTCCCCAGCGCATTGGCTTGGGAAAATGCAAGGCATTAATCAGATCCTGTGCCAACTGAGGCAGAAGTTCTTTGGTTTCAAGCCCTGCTTCTAATTTGCGGGCATATACATATGGTACCTTGTTAATTTCTTTTTCAATAAAATCATCTACCGAAACACCCTGCGCTCTGGCAAAGCCTTGAGCAGCTTTCGTTGGAGCTCCGTTTTTATCATAGGCAGCTTTCACAGCCGGTCCTTTGACTTCCTGTGATAAATCTTTTTGCTTTTCCTCCAAGCCTGTGATTATAAGCGCGAATCGACGTGGCGTGGCGAAGGTTTTTATTTCTGCAAAAGTTAAGCGTAACTCAGTCAATCTTTTCAGTGCTTGTTCCTTCAGCTGAGTCATTGCCCCGGGAGAGAATTTAGCTGGGATTTCTTCCGTGCCAATTTCAAGCAAAAAATCTTGCGCCATCCTACTCCACCTCTTTCATTACATCGTACTTCTTTAACAAAGGAAACCCCAGTTTCTCGCGCTGCTCCACATAAGCCTGAGCACACAGACGAGCGAGCACACGCACCCGGCCAATATAACTGGTGCGTTCCGTAACACTGATTGCCCCGCGGGCATCAAGAAGGTTAAAGGTATGAGAGCACTTTAACACATAGTCATAAGCCGGAAGCACCAAGCCCTTTTCCACAACCCGCTTTGCCTCACGCTCATACATATCAAACCAAGCCTGCAGCGCTTCAATATCTGCGACTTCAAAGTTATAATGGGAATGATCGATCTCGCTTTGCAGGTAAATATCACCATATGTAATGTTCCCAACCCACTTAATATCATACACACTATCTTTATTTTGGATAAACATTGCCAATCGCTCTAATCCATAGGTAATTTCTGCACAAACCGGTTTACAATCAATCCCGCCGCACTGTTGGAAATATGTAAACTGGGTAACTTCCATGCCATCTAACCAAACTTCCCAACCGAGCCCCCATGCTCCCATGGTAGGAGACTCCCAGTTATCTTCAACAAAGCGAATATCATGCTCATGAGGATTAATTCCGATCTTTTCGAGGCTCTGTAAGTAAAGATCCTGGACGTCTGCGGGCGAAGGCTTAAGGATGACTTGGTATTGAAAATAGTGCTGCAGACGATTGGGGTTTTCCCCATACCGTCCATCGGTTGGTCGGCGGGACGGCTCAACATAAGCCACGTTCCAAGGTTCCGGTCCAAGGGCACGCAAAAATGTCGCGGGGTTCATGGTTCCAGCCCCTTTTTCCATATCATAGGGTTGGGCAATAATACACCCTTGCTCTCCCCAGAACTTGTCAAGGGTAAGGATCAAGTCTTGAAACTGCATGGTTCAACCTCCCTGGTAAGGATAAATTTTTATATGTACCTTTTTCTAAAGGTAATTTAAAGCAATAAAAAATACTCCCCCCAGCAATTAAGCTAAAGGGATGAGAATTAATTCCCAATGGTTTTCACTTTATGGTCAAGAACCTTTTTAGGCTACATTGCTGGTATAATTATATTCTTAGGAAGTAAGTGTGTCAAACTGGTTTTCAGAAAATTCACAGGAAAGCTTCTTCAATGATTATTATCCTGGAATATTATCCTGATCATTCGCCCGATCGTTGACGTTTAATTCCAATTCAAAATCTTTCAAGGTTGCGCCTACCGCCCCAACAAGTGCCAACAGACGCAAGCCCGGCTTTCGCCAAATCGTGTAAGCCAGGGCTAAACCCAATGGTGCCGATAGGCTAATAATTGTGTTTTCATTTCTTTTCAGGCTGACCGTGCTGCAGCTAAAGGCTGCCAAGGAAGATTTTACATCCTGCCATATTCCTTGCTCTTGACAGTCGAAATCCTCTCCTTCAATAGTTATTCGAGCCCTTTCATAATCGTCCAAAGCCTTTACCACATCGCCCTGAGCCAGGTTTAGGACCGTACGTGCCTGTTCATATCCGATGCCCAGACGTTCACGCAGGACATCCAACTTTTCAAGTTCAGTCAAGAACGCTTCATTCATTATCTTTTCCTTCCTTCCTGCTCTTGTGTCCTCCAACATTTCCGGCAGTCATACTTCCCATTCGCCAGGATTTGAGAGGCCGCTCAAATTTGTGCTCTACATAGAGTCGTAAAGTTTCTAAAATTTCTTGCTGCATCCAATCATTCCAGCGTAAACGATTGATTTTTGTAAAATCTGTCTTAATCAATTGTCCCATGAACTTGATACAACCGACCCGGATCCAACGCCCGGCATACGTCCCCCGGCAATGTCCACACAGCGTACCACCCGCCTCATAACTAAAAAACACACGCTCACCCGTTATACTGACTCCACACTCGGCACATTCCCCTAAACGCGGACGATATCCTAACAGCGTCATTAACCGTAAAGCATAAAAACTGAGTATGAGGGCAGGATTAAACTGCTCCGTAAGAAATAAACAGGTTAAAGTAAGTTCAAAAAGTTCGCGATTTGGCTGGTCCGGAACAGTCGAGATGTCTAATAATTCCACAATACCCGCTGCTGCAAACGAGCGATCGAGATCATACCAAAGGTTGGGGAAACTTTCCCTGGGACTGCACTGACTGATCGTATCCAGCGTTTTCCCCCGATGAATTAAATAATCTGCATACGTAAATAACTGTGCCCCGGCCCGTTGACGGCTTTTTGGTTTGCGTACCCCTTTTGCCACTGCTTGCAGTTTGCCCATTTCCCGGGAAAAAAGAGTGAGCAACCGATCCGACTCGCCGAATTCCCGACTGCGAATTACTAAGGCGTCCGCATGATAAACGGTCACACGCTCACCCTTTCTATTCTTTGTAAACAATGTTCTAAGTATACATCGAAACCTCGGAGTTTATTAATCTATGCTCGCAACGCATCCTCTATATTGTCCCAACTTCCTGTTAGGATTAAATTTCATCTCGAGCTTTTAACTTCACGAAGCCAAGGCATTTTC
>CAYWSF010000114.1:0-5964 GCA_964460725.1 uncultured Desulfosporosinus sp. | reverse complement strand
GTATGAAAGGATGCAAGAACTTTATCTGAAGAAAAAAGAATGGAACAAAATTTCCCTGATTAATATTGCTAATTCGGGGAAGTTTTCGAGCGACAGAGCTATTAGGGAATATGCAGACGGGATTTGGAAAGTAAAATACCGTGACATTTAAGTTATGGCTTATTACCCCACCCGTACCCATTGGGCTTAACTGCTAAAGAAAATTGAACTGGGGTAGATCAAATATCTTTAAATAGTTTCAAGATTTAAGGAAGGTGAACTGATTGAAACAGCAGGAATGTGTAGCACTGCTATTAGCAGGTGGACAAGGAAGCAGGCTTGGTAGTTTAACTCGTAATCGGGCTAAGCCGGGAGTATCCTTTTGCGGTAAGTTGTAGTACGCCAGTTTATTATTACCCGGTACAACGCATAAGTTGGTTGAAATTGCAATGGCAATAAACGATGTGATAAGAACAATATAAAAAGTAAAATTGAAAAGGGAAGTTCAAGCCAATGGTTATGGCTATGATTTCTTACTATAATGTTCATGTTCCAGGCATAAATCAAGATTATTGCAACATTTTTCTGAGTTCATAAAACCCTTCTTCTACGCCTTTAACTTCAAAACCATTTTTTTTAAGCATAGAAAACATACGGCCATTATCCATGTGCACTAAAGCAGTAAAGCTTAAAAGGCCATTTTTCCTGGCTACATAAGTTAGATAAGAAAGCAATACTGTTCCTATACCCTTATTTTGATAATTATCTTTTGTAGCAAGGGACACCTCCACCGAATGGTCAGTTTCGCATATGTAGAATTGCCCTAAACCTACGACTATCTCCCTATCTCCCTGCTCAATCACAGCAAGAATTAATAAGCCTTTGGTACTGTCAATAGTAGTAAATTCTTGCAGACGTTCATGCGGCATATCTTTGCGCGCGGAAAGGAACCTCATGTATAGACTTCTATCTGAAAGAGTATAAAAAAATTCTTTTAATAAAGGTTCATCACATATTTTAACCGGTCTTAAATAGATCTCCAAACCTTTTTTAGTTGTCTTATATGTTTCAAGTTCTTCTTGGTAAATGCCTTTTTGACCGGGAGTGAAAACCTGATCTTCATAAATCAGGTTTTGCTTTTTTGCCTCTTCAATAAGCCATGGCCTGAATTTGGGGTGAGCGATTGCTATTAATTCCATTGCTCTTTCGCGAATATTTTTTCCATGTAAATAAGCTATTCCGTATTCAGTTACTACATATTTAATATCACCACGATGCAGGCTTATTCCGGAACCTTCTTTCAGAAATGGAACTATTCTTGAAATTTCTCCACCTTTAGCAGTAGATTTCAAAGCCAGGATTGACTTGCCCTTTTTCGCATTGACAGCGCCTCTCATAAAATCTGTATGTCCCCCTGTTCCGCTGAAGAAAACTTTCCCCCGCGACTCAGCGGTTGCCTGCCCCGTCAAATCCATTTCTAAAGCAGTATTTATGGCTGTCATATTATTTTGCTGAGAAATAATCACAGGACTATTTGTGTAATTAATTCTTCTGAACTCAATGGCGGGGTTATCATTAAGAAACTCATATGTCTCCTTATTAGCCATACAAAAAGATGCTACTGTTTTACCCTTGTCGATAGTTTTATTTCTATTATCAATAACCCCACTTTGAATTAATTTGACAATGCCTTCAGTTAAAAATTCTGTATGAACACCGAGATGTTTTTTTCCGCAGAGATTCGCTAAAACTGCATTTGGTATACCTCCATAACCTACTTGAATGGTGTCCCCGTCCTGAACAAGACGTGCTACATACTTTCCGATTTGTAGGGCAGTATTGCTATCTTGTACTGGCAAATACTCCGGTAATGGTTCATCGTATGGAATAATAAAGTCGATATCTGTAATATGGATAAAACCATCCCCATGTACACGCGGCATATAAGAATTCGCCTGTGCAATAATGAGTGCTGCATTCTCTACTGCAGATTTAACTATATCAACGCTCACTCCTAAACTCAGATAGCCATGTTTATCCGGTAAAGATGTTTGAATCATGGCTACATCAATGGGAATTACTTTTCGGTCAAACAAATCAGGTATATCAGATAGAAAAATAGGGGTGTAATCGGCTTGTCCCTTGTTTACGGCTTCTCTAACATTTGGCCCGACAAAAAAGGTGTTAAGTCGAAAATTCTGTTTGTATTTCTCGTCAGCATAAGGAGCAACATCAAAAGTCCATACTTGAAACACCTCAGCATCAAAAAAAGCCTTGGGATTGTTTTTCGTATATTCTACTAGAGATTTTATAAGATATCTTGGTTCACCGCATCCGGTACCAATAAAAATTCTATTCCCGCGGTGAATGTGACTAAATACCCTGTCTCCTTTAGGAAACTTTTTTGGATATAACTTTTTCAGGTCATCTAATATATTGCTGTTTTCATCAAAATTCACCTTATTTACCTCCTGAGGTTAAACAATAAATAAATAATACGTATCCATTATCTATGTAATTTAATGCCAGCGTCATGTTAAAATAATAGCGCCATAATTCAACACATCCAGCTATTCAATAGCTATGATCTGATTATGGGTGGAAAAAGATAAAATAAATTTAATCTTGTATGCTTTTCCAAATCATTTTAGTATTCATGTTTATTGACATTATAAACTTTCACATTATATCAGGTAAATGCTTATTAACACTTATTTTAAAAATGCTACGATTTTTTTCAAAAGTAATCCATTGATGTATGAAAGATGAGATCATCGAAGTGGCCAACGAGATGGGCGAAATCAGGCGAAAATATATTACACAGGAAAAGGAGGTCACTGAGCAGCGACTCTGCGGTCTGAAAGAGGGGAATCTGCATACGCCCTGGCTGCACGCGGGGATAATCGAAAAGCCAAAAAGAACTCCCGGTACAGATATTGTTTCAATCTCTATTATGTGGCGATTACCCGGGCAATAGACAGCCTTTGTCTCTACGAAGACATCGACGTCTTTCCGGAAAGTGATTCCATATGGGAACTGCTTGACCAGGTTGAGGCATTCGATGAGGCGTCCGTTGGTTTGTCTGACAAAGCTTCTGGCCAGGAGTCCTGGCTTGAACGGGCAAGGGAGCTCGAAAACAAAGGAAAACTGAAGGCAGCCTTGCGTTATTACACTAAGGCGGAAAGCCAGCACGATTTTGATCGCTGTGCAGCCAGACAAGACTTTGAAAGAGGCGAGTCCAGGAAAGCGATCGATGCGTTTTTCGAATTAAATGAGTATGAGTTAGCCCTGGTATTCACAAAAGGCCGAAGATACTGACGGGAAAATTATAAGCACCATCGCATTAGGCAATATGGGCCCTAACGAAATAGACAGTATGTATCAGCAAACAGCAGTAGCAAAATCTGTCCGCAAAATTTTTGATGGCAGAAGATTTGCCGGTTCTGCCGGGTTGATTTTCGCCAATTATCTGGAACCAAAGATCCGTAACACTAAGGATAATATCACCGAGGCTAATACTCTGCTTGAGAAGGAGGTGGATAGGCTTGGATCAGGAATTGTCCCTTAAAATATTTGAAAAGCTGGATGACTGCAGTCAGGCAGCTGAACAGCTTGCCAAAACTATTGTCAAATTCGATGCAGCCGGCGAAAAACTCCAGAAGAGTGTTTCTGAGATCAAGACAATCGATAATCTGCTCAAAGAAGAAAACTCTTTTCAGGTTATGTTGAAAGCCACCGGTGAAATAAATCAGCTTTTAAAACCATAACTGAGGCATTCGAAGCTCTTTCACCAAAGGTAAAGTGCAGTGGAAAACAGAGAATGGCAAGACACTGAAAAAGTCGAGAGCAGCGAAAGTGAGGAGTTGAAACAATGATAATAAGCGCAAGCAGAAGAACTGATATACCAAAATACTATAGCGAGTGGTTCATCAACCGCATCAAAGATGGTTATGTTGATGTTCGCAATCCGATGTTTTCGTCTCAGGTTAGCCGCTATAGCCTGAGTCCTGAAATTGTGGACGGGATTGTCTTTTGGACTAAAGACCCGGCACCAATGTTAAAGAAACTTGATGAATTTTCTGAATACAGCTATTACTTTCAATTCTCCCTCACTCCTTATGGAAAAGACATAGAGGGCAATCTCCCCAATAAACATGAGCTGATAAATACGTTTAAGGAGCTGTCGTCGAGAATCGGCAGTGATAGGGTCAACTGGCGGTATGACCCAATACTGTTGAACGGCAAGTATTCTTTGGAGTACCAAATCCGCGCATTTGAGAAAATTGCGGCTGAGCTGAACGGCTACACAAAAAAGGTCACCATTAGCTTTATCGACGATTACAATTTTGGAGGCAGAAGCGTATATGCCTCACTTCAAACTAAAGAGATTGTTGTGGCGCAGCAAAACCTGCTTGCGGAGAAAATCTCAGAAATCGCTCGCGACAACGGCATGTCTGTTGACACATGTGCAGAAAAGATCGATTTGCAGAAATACGGAATCGAGCATGCACGTTGTGTGGATGGTAGAATATTTGAGCGGCTGAATGGGTGCAAGCTTTCACGTCTTAAGACAAGATATGAAGAGCTGGCGAAGGATGCTGCCCAAAGAAAAGAGTGTCATTGTGTTGACAGTATCGATATCGGCTGGCCAAATACTTGCCTAAACGGATGCAAGTATTGCTACGCCACAACAAGCGAAGCTGAGCTAAAACAAAACATCAAAAAATACAACTCTGATAGCTCTCTGCTTTGCGGCGAGATAGACGAGCAGAATGACCGGCTCACCGACCATCGAGGCCGTGGAGACGAGCGCGATCGCTCTTTTAAGTATCGCACGACAGCGCAACAGATAACTCTTGATTTATAAGTTGTCTCAGAAATGGATGATAATATGACGACATATGAACTGAAAGTCCGGAATCTTAATACACCTTCATTTGAAAAGATCAGAAGAATTGCCTATAACCAGTTAACGGAAAAAGTCACGCGTCAAGAAATCGACGAAATATACTATCAGTTGGAACGAGGTACGGTAGTAATTGGGCGCGAAGAACTACTATGGTGTTACCTTTATTCCTTTGGAAACAAACATCAGGCAAAAATACACGCTGCACTCAATTAACGAAATTGTACGCGACGAGTATTCGATTATTGACTGGGGATGCGGGCAAGGCTTAGCTACAATTTGCATGTTCGATTATCTGCACAAAAAAACATTAGTAACGCAGTTAAAAAGGTTATTTTGATTGAACCATCAGAATTGGCTCTAAAGAATGCCATTTTACATACAAGTATATATGGCGTCGAAGAAATTGTATCAATCAACAAGTATCTTGATGATGTTGCCGTCGAGGACATCAAAACGGATACACCTGTAACGATTCACTTATTCTCAAATATTCTTGACGTTAAAGGCTTTAGCCTCAAACAACTGGCGCAAACGATTGGTGCGAGTGCGAGCGGAGAGCATTATTTCATATGCGTCAGCCCGTTATACTCAAATAACCACAGAATCGAAGCTTTCTATAAGTATTTTGCCGAATCGGACACCATAGCGTATATCGAAAAAAGCGGAAACGAAATGAGTAACTAAAAGAAGCTTTTATAGGACAGTTACGTTGATAGAGCGCGGGTAATTTGATATCATGAGTTAATAATTAAAATTTACATGATGGTATGCTGACAGCGTGCTTATGATCAGAAAATGGCGATGTTAGATATTATGTAGATTGAAAGAATGAATCAAATAATAGAGTGGTGAGAAAAATGGATTTAGAGTACAAAGGTTATGAAATAGGGCCCATAAGACCGCCAAGTGAAGCTGATAGCCTGTTGCTCAGATTGACAAGAAATTGTCCATGGAACCGGTGTAAGTTTTGCAATGTTTATAAAGGCAAAAAGTTTAGTATACGCCCTGTTGAACATATCATCAAAGATATTGATCAGATCAAAGAGTGGACCGATCAACTAAGAAGCTGTAATGAT
>CAYWSF010000113.1:0-6046 GCA_964460725.1 uncultured Desulfosporosinus sp. | reverse complement strand
TTCAAACGGGTGGGAGAAAACCCCTTTGATTCTGACCGCAAATTAATGTCCACCTTGAATCAAGAAAAAGATGCCTATAGAGTCCATACGAAAGGTGCTATTGACAATATTCTTAACATTTCCAAAAATATCTTGGTCGACGGAAAAATAGTCCCCCTCACTGATGAAATAAAAAACAATATTTTAAAAATGGCTGAAGAGATGTCGAAGAATGCGTTAAGGATTCTGGGAGCAGCCTATAAAGATACGGATCGTCTTCTCAACCCGCAGGAAATGGAAAGCGATTTAACTGTTCTCGGGATTGTCGGCATGATTGATCCGCCGCGTTTGGAGGTCAAGGATTCCATCAGAGAAGCAAAAATGGCCGGCATTACTCCGGTAATGATCACCGGGGATCATAAAATAACCGCGATGGCGATTGCCAGGGAATTAGGCATTGCTGAATCTATCAACCAGAGTATTATGGGCGCAGAAATTGATGAATTAAATGAGGCGGAGCTTGCTCAAATCATCGATAAATATCGGGTCTTTTCCAGAGTTTCACCGGAACACAAAGTTAAGATCGTCAAAGCCTACCAGCAGCAAGGAAATATTGTTTCGATGACCGGCGACGGGGTTAACGATGCGCCTTCTTTAAAGACCGCAGACATCGGTGTAGCGATGGGAATTACAGGCACAGATGTAGCTAAAAATGCGTCTGATATGATCCTGACAGATGATAAATTTACGACCATTGTCCATGCCATTGAAGAGGGCAGGAACATCTACAATAACATCAAGGAATCGGTGATCTTCTTATTATCCTGTAACTTGGGTGAAGTGATTGCGATCTTGATTGCAGTCTTGTTCTTCTGGCCTATTCCTCTCCTGCCGACGCAAATCTTGTGGATTAACTTAATTACAGATTCGCTGCCGGCAATTGCTCTGGGAATGGACCCCAGCGACAAGGGCGTTATGAAACATAAACCGCGCGATCCCAAAGAAAGCTTCTTTGCGCAAGGTGCCGGATGGCGGGCGCTTTTGGGCGGCACTTTGATTGGCTTGTTAACCTTAGCTGCTTTCTACTTCGGTCTGCATGAATTTGGTTATAGTCTGAATTCCCAGGATATCCCCGAGGACGCTCTGACCTATGCCCGCACTATGGCCTTTATTGTGCTGGCTACTTCTCAGTTGTTTTATTCCTTATCAATGCGAAATATCGAGAAACCAATCCGTGAGATTGGGCTATTTACGAATAAGCTTCTTATCGGTGCGATAGTCCTGGGCATATTACTCCAAGTTATTGTCGTATATGTTCCATTTTTGGCATCAGCTTTCAAGCTGCATATGCTCAGTCTCAATGATTGGCTGATAGTCTTTGTGCTGGCCATAATTCCAGTGACTATCAATGAAATAATCAAAGAATTCAAACACCTGCGAAGAGTATAAAGGAGAGGAGACCCCATGAAGCGCATTTATTTGGATTATAGTGCGACGACTCCTGTTGATTTGGAAGTTGCTGCTTTAATGATGAAGTATTATACTGAAAAATTTGGCAATCCTTCAAGTGCTCATAGTTTTGGCAGAGAGGCAAAACAAGCTTTAAAAGAAGCCAGGCGTCAAGTGGCAGAGCTGATAGGAGCCACTCCTGAGGAAATAACCTTTACCAGCGGTGGCACGGAAGCGGATAATCTGGCAATCATTGGCACAGCCAAAGGGATGAAGGCAAAAGGTAAGCATCTTATTACCTCTGCTATTGAACATCATGCCGTTCTGGAGACCTGTGGGTACTTAGAAGAAAACGGATTTGAGCTAAGTGTTGTCCCTGTTGACTCAGAGGGAGTTGTCTCAGTTGAAGATATTCGAAAGGCCGTACGGCCGGATACTATTTTAATCAGCATTATGCATGCAAATAACGAGGTAGGAGCAATCCAACCAATTGTGGAGATTGGAAACCTGGCCAAGGAGCGGGGCATTACCTTTCATGTTGATGCGGTGCAGTCCCTTGGCAGGATACCAATTAATGTAAGGGAAATGAATATTGACCTGCTGTCGATGTCCAGTCATAAAATTTACGGGCCCAAAGGAGCAGGTGCCCTTTATATTCGTGAAGGGGTAAGCATTGTGCCTTTGCTTCACGGCGGAAGTCAAGAAAGGGGACACCGTACAGGAACAGAAAACACGCCGGGAATCGTCGGGTTTGGTAAAGCCTGTGAACTAATCGGGAAACGGATGGCCGAAGAAACCAAGTTTCAAACGAAACTGCGCGATAAATTGATGAACGGGATCCTTGAGCGGATTGAATTTGTGAAAGTGAATGGACCCAGAGGAGAAAAGCGCTTGCCAAACAATGTTAATGTCAGTATTCGGTTTGTCGAGGGGGAGTCCTTGTTACTGGCGTTAGAAATGTTGGGGATCGCCGCTTCCAGCGGATCAGCCTGCACATCGGGTGCTCATGATCCTTCTCATGTCTTGCTTGCTATGGGACTGGATCATGAGTTCATCAACGGCTCCCTGCGCTTCTCTTTAGGAAGGCACAACACGGAAGAAGAGATTGACTATGTTCTTGAACAATTACCAAAGATTGCAGAGCGGTTACGCATGTAACTACATATCCTCGCAATGGTGGGTGTAATTTTAAAACAATAGAAAAAGGAATAGATGTTATGGGTCTGACAACCAAACCAAAAGTAGTCGTGGGCATGAGTGGCGGTGTGGATAGTGCGATGGCTGCCGCTTTGCTCCAGGAAAAAGGCTATGATGTTATCGGGTTTACTTTACAGATGTGGAAACCGGAACTGTCAGGGAAACCGCCGGAGAAATTATCAGGGAAACCGTCGGGTGAACTGCCGGGGATTGAGGCAGAAGGGCGAAGCTGCTCCAATTCTGCTGTTGATGATGCCAGGCAGGTTGCCTTTAACCTGGGAATTCCCCATTATGTAATTGACTTTCGTTCGTATTTTGAAGAGACTGTGGTGGATTATTTCACACAGTCTTATTTGGCTGGGGAAACGCCAAACCCATGTTTGGCTTGCAATAAGCATATTAAATTTGGCGAGATGCTTCGCAAAGCTCGCGGACTGGGGGCGGAATATATTGCAACCGGTCATTATGCACAAGTCTTGCAAGACTCAGATAGTAAACGTTATCTTTTAAGTAAGGGTGCCGATCCGAGAAAAGATCAGACATATTTTCTTTATATGTTAACTCAGGAACAGTTAGCGCATACGCTTTTCCCACTGGCGGAATACCAAAAAGAGGAAGTTCGCAAAATGGCCATCGTACGCGGTCTGGGTGTGGGTGAAAGACCGGACAGTCAGGAAATCTGTTTTATCCCGAACAATGATTACGCTTCTTTTATCCTGGAGCGTTCGGGCAAGTTGGTTCAACCGGGGCATTTTGTAGATCTTAAGGGAAATATTTTGGGCACGCACGGGGGGATCATTCACTTCACTGTTGGACAAAGGAAGGGCCTGGGAGGTACCTTTGGAAAACCGATGTTTGTAGTTGGTCTGAATCCTGAACGCAATGAGGTCGTGTTGGGGGATAACGCAGATCTGTTTACGGATACGCTTTGGGCAACTAATTTAAACTGGATTTCCATCCCTTCTTTAAAAGAGCCCCTAAGGGTTGAGACCAAAATTCGTTATTCTTCGATAACCGCTCCGGCGACCATTTATCCGGAGGAGAAGGGAGCAGTCCAAAGAGTGATGGCTCATTTTGACGCGCCGCAGCGGGCAGTGACACCAGGACAAGCAGTAGTCTTTTATCAAGGGAACTTAGTAGTTGGCGGAGGAAAAATTAGTTCCGATCCCCGCGGCCCAGGTAAAATTTATAAGCATTAATTGCATTAACTGCATAAGTTTTAGATATATAGGTCAGAATATAACTAGAATTTTTTGCGAGGTGGAAAAAGCATGCGACGTGCCCGTGAGATTGTCGGACTACCTGTCTTGGATTTGAAAAGTGGGGATTCGATTGGATGGGTACAGGATCTGGTTCTGGATAATGACAAAGAAGAAGTCGTTGGCATTATTTTAGAAGGCGGACACTTTTTCCGTTCGGAAAAGGGAATTCCTCGAAAGGCCATTGTAACGGTAGGAAAGGATGCTTTAACCGTTTGCAGCAGTACTGTAGAAGAACTTAAGGGAACATGGTGGTCTAAAAAAGTGGGGAATGAAGTTTATACCCAAGGTGGAGACGCAAGAGGTACGATTGAAGATGTTTTTCTTGATGATTCAGCAGAAAAAATGGTAGGCTTTGAAGTTTCTGACGGCTTTTTTGCAGATTTGCTTCATGGCAGGGGAACAATTCTGAAGCCCCATGTCATGATTGATGGAAAAGACATATTAATTGTGGATAATGAAGTATCCCCCTTGGATCAGGTAAATGAAGGGGGTATACTATGAATTGTCCTGTTTGCAGTGGAAGAGCCATTGGTAAGGTGGGAGTAGAACGGTTTTATTGTTGGGATTGTTGTATCGAATTTGCTACTCAAACTGACAAAGTGGTCATATATAATTTAGAAGAAGATGGTTCATTGGTGGCTCGGGATGATCCGACCGAGGTTGTTATGGAATAACCGATGTAAATCGATCTGTAGGGCTAAGCGCGCATTGCGCGCTTTTTTTATCCTGCGTCAGGAGTACTCACCTTCTGCCGTAAGGCCCTTTAAAATTGATAATGCCGGATTTAAGGGTTCAACATCACAAAAGGACAACAAACCCCTGATAATCGGGCCTTCAAAGGACATATTATTTTGTAACAAGAGAACCGTTCCCTTGTTACACAGGAAGGGGGAGATGAGATGATGCAAAAATTATGGCGATGGACTTTTATAGGAATTTGTCTGCTTCTGGTAATGCTCCTCCTTTTCGAGGTGAGGAAAATTCTAGGCCCGTTTTTTCTGGCGTTTATCCTTGCTTATCTTTTAAATCCCTTGGTTGAAGCTTTGGAACGGCATAAGGTTAGTCGGAAGAAATCGATTTTGATTGTTTTCAGCTTGATTGTTGCAGTTATAATGATTTTGATTTTTCTCATAATTCCCACACTCTATAATGAGTTAAGCAAATTGGCAGTGATCTTACCTGATACATTTCAATCGTTCACAGATAAAACCAATGGGCTGCGTGAGCAATTTAAGGCAACGGGGTTGCCCAGTCGGGTGGCACTTGTTGTGGATGAACACTTAGGTCAGGGAGAAGTGTTTATTGCCAATCGCCTTAATTTCTATTTGGAAAATTTGCCAAATATGTTGGCTGCGCTCACTCTGTATGTCTTATCTCCCATTATAGCCATCTATTTTCTTGCCGATTGGAAGGGCTTAGGAGTTAAATTTATGCGCATTATCCCGCAACGCGGTCGGATGGAATGGAGACGGCTGTGGCAAGACATAAACCATGTAGTCCGGCAATTTGTGCGCGGCGATTTAGTGGTTGCCGTAATTGTAGGAATATTAATCGGGATTGGCGTAAAACTGGTTGGGATGGATTATGCCTTATTGATAGGCTTGATTTGTGGTATTACTGACCTTATTCCCTACTTTGGGCCGGTTATTGGGGCGGTGCCTGCCATTTTGCTGGCATTAACGAAGTCTCCGCTCATGGCATTGAAGGTTGGCATAGTGATTATAGTCGTGCAGCAGTTTGAAGCGAATGTTATTTCGCCCAAGCTCATGGGGGACAGCGTAGGGCTTCATCCTCTCTGGGTTATATTTGCTATTTTGGCCGGTGAACAACTGGCTGGGGTTTGGGGAATGTTATTAGCTGTCCCCGTCGCAGCTGTGATCAGAGTTGTTTTTAAGCATTTATATTTTAGGCTGGTTTCGACTAAGGTATGAGGGTGTATGAAGGGTGTGTCTGAGGTATGAGGTGTTGACAAACTGGATAACCTCTGTATATACTTTAGGAATAAGTTGTTTGCCCGTAAGATAAGCAGGGTAGTACTCGATGGGAAAATCTCGTCCCTGATTGATTTAGGGGGGAGATTAATTTTTTAAAGCCATATGCGAATCTTTATATCATTATTTATAGATTTTAAAGGAAGTGTTCGTGCATGTATACTGGTA
>CAYWSF010000112.1:4676-6074 GCA_964460725.1 uncultured Desulfosporosinus sp. | reverse complement strand
TATGCAATGACGGAGCACTTGCTTTGAGCTTGATGCCATAATGCCCCCCTTGTTTGACAAGTTCCGGTTCTTCCAGAAACATTTCTTCAAGTTGGGGTGTGACAACGCCATAGCCATTGATCCGGACTTCCTCGATAGCCTCCGCCATTTTATCCCATTCTTTCTTGGCTGTGCTATAGTCTAAAACTAAACGCATCAACGTATGATCTCCTTCAATTTCCATCCCGGTGAGATCTTGCAGAACGGTTTTAAAGAGTCCTTCAACAGAAGTAATTTCAACATTGGCCACTCCGGTACCCAAGTTCATCTCTTTAAGCAGAACATCTTGTGCATATTCACATTCTGTCAAGGCATCCAAGGCTTGATCAATATCCCGCAAACGCCGTACCCCTTCAATCGCTTCGCGAACCGAATCCTCAAAAGCAGCCCTGACCGGGTGAGCGGAATCAAGTTCCTCAACCCATTTTGGCAGATCGATATTAACTTCGACTACGGGGAATTCATAGAGTACTTCTTCGAGAATTTGAATAATATCGTCCTGACTCATTTCCTGACAATTAACCGGAATCACTGGTATCCCGTATTTTTCTTCGAGTGAACGGCTCAATTCCATTGTATTTTCCGCATAAGGATGAGTGGTGTTTAAAAGCACTACAAATGGTTTCCCCAGCTGGCGGAGCTCTGAAATGACCCTTTCCTCTGCCTCCTCATAAGCTTCCCGTGGAATCTCCGTAATCGAACCATCGGTGGTAACCACAATACCGATGGTGGCATGATCACTGATTACTTTACGGGTACCCATTTCAGCTGCAGCCTGGAACGACATCGGTTCGTCACTCCAGGATGTTTTCATCATGCGGGGCTCTTCATTATCTTCTTCCTCGTATCCCAGAGCACCCTCCACTGTGTATCCAACACAGTCAACCAAACGTACATTCATGTGAATCGAGTCTTTAATCACAATTTCCACTGATTCTGATGGAATAAACTTGGGTTCTGTCGTCGTGATCGTTTTTCCAGTCCCGCTTTGCGGAAGCTCATCTTTGGCCCGCTCCCGTTCAAAAGCATCTTGAATGTTTGGCAGTACCAGGAGGTCCATGAATCGTTTGATAAAGGTGGACTTTCCTGATCGGACCGGTCCGACGACACCGAGGTAGATATCGCCTCCCGTACGTTCTGCGATATCTCTAAAAATATCTACTTTTTCCATTTAGAATTCTCCCTCCCTTTTGAGTGCTGTCCCCAATTTGGGGAAGGGCCTCCACCTTATCTTCCCTGCTTCCCTTCCACCTCCCAGTAACACGTGGCTTCCCGATAACCGGACTAGCACCTTAAGCAATATAAGTATATTGATTATTTTGGAAAATATGACAATTACAATAAAAAACGCAGAAAAGG
>CAYWSF010000112.1:3947-4666 GCA_964460725.1 uncultured Desulfosporosinus sp. | reverse complement strand
AGCTGCCAGCCAGCAAAGCGTTGGAAACGAGCTTGATTCTTTTGGGAAATATGACAGTACAACAAAAAACGCAGAAAAGGTTTTTAACTTACCTCTTCTACGTTATGAAAAAAAGCCGATAAATATGATTTAATTCACCAGTTAGTTTCCAGTTCACGGCGTTTCCCCCGCATCATTAAATTTGTCACGGCAGCTTGCGGGTCAGCCCCTTCAAACAGTACTTTATAGGCTTGTTCTGTAATCGGCATTGAGATTTTTTTCTTAATACTGAGGAAATATGCAATGCGTGTAGCCTTAACCCCTTCCACCACCATACCCACTTCTTTAAGTACCGTCTCTAATGTCTTACCCTGCCCAAGGGCGACTCCCGCCCGGCGATTTCGGCTATGCTTACTGGTACAAGTAACAATCAGGTCGCCCACTCCCGATAAACCGGAAAACGTTAACGGTTGTCCTCCCAGGGCTACGCCTAAGCGGACAATTTCCGTTAATCCCCTGGTCATAAGGGCCGCTTTGGTATTGTCCCCAAATCCTAATCCCTCGGCAACTCCTGTACAAACGGCAATAACATTTTTTAAAGCCCCGCCCAGTTCTACCCCGATCATATCGGGATTAGTATACACTCTGAACTCCGGCGTCATCATCAGAACCTGAACTGCTTCTGCAGTTCCAATATCTGAGGCAGCAACTACCGTTGTCGGCATATTTCGTCCGACCTC
>CAYWSF010000112.1:0-3937 GCA_964460725.1 uncultured Desulfosporosinus sp. | reverse complement strand
TTCAGCATGACTGGGACCGGACAACACGGCAATGCGATTTTGCGGCAGCTCCGCAGTCAATACCTCCGACAGGCGCAGATGTGACCCCTCCTCCATTCCCTTTGCCGCATTGACTATAATGCTGCCTGGCTTTAAATAAGGCCTGATTAAACGGGCAGCCTGTCTGACACTATGAGATGGCACACACAACACAACCAGTTCGGCGTCGAGTAGTGCAAGTTCCGTTGTGGGCAGAACTCCGGGCGGTAAAATAACGCCCGGCAAATAATGAGTATTTTCCCGCCGTTTGCTCATTAGCTCCATTTCCTGTACACGACGACCAATGAGTGCAACCTGATGACCGGCATTTGCTAAGACAACAGCCAAGGCGCTGCCCCAGCTTCCAGCTCCATAAACCGCTACGTTGGACATATTCTCAATCCTTCTCTTTTTCTTCTTCCTTTTGGCGAATGATAATGCGGATCGGAGTACCCTCAAATCCGAAATGCTTCCGCATTTGATTTTCAAGGTATCGTTTATACGAAAAGTGCATCAGTTCCGCATCGTTAACAAAGAACACAAATGTGGGCGGTTTAACACCCACTTGGGTGAGGTAGCGAATCTTTAACTGCCGCCCTTTATCGGACGGAGGTGGGTTGAGATGAATCCATTCTCTCAGTAAAGTGTTTAGGGTAGCCGTGGTTATACGCGCTGAATTTTGTTCAGCGACAAAATCCACGAGCTCAATAATTTTCGTGACCCGCTGTCCGGTTAATGCAGAAATAAACATCGTTGGTGCATACTGCATAAATCCTAATTCTTCGCGAATTGTCTTTTCGAATTTATTAATCGTCTTCTCATCCTTATTAATGAGATCCCATTTGTTGACCACCAAAATAATTGCTTTACCCGCTTCGTGCACATAACCGGCAATCTTCTTGTCCTGTTCCGTAACTCCCTCCACTGCATCAAGCAGCATAAGAATCACATCTGAGCGATCAACGGCACGCAAAGCACGTACAACACTATATTGCTCCGTCAGTTTGTCAACGCGCGCTTTGCGGCGCATCCCTGCCGTATCAATAAGGATATAATGTTTGCCATCTTGTTCAAAAGGGGTATCAATGGCATCCCTGGTCGTTCCCGGAATATTACTGACTATAACCCGATTTTTTCCCAGCATAGTATTAACCAAAGATGACTTTCCAACATTTGGCCTTCCGACAACGGCAATTCGAATCACATCAGGATCATACTCTTCTTCACTATTCTCAGGCAATTTTGCTATCACCATGTCGAGTAAATCGCCGATATTCAAACCATGAACTGCGGAAATGGGAATTGCTTCCCCCAACCCTAAACTTAAGAAGTCGTAAAGCTGACTTTCCATCTGCGCAAAATTTTCTACTTTATTGGCAGCGAGAATAACCGGTTTTCCAGACCGCCGTAAAGTACGGGCAATCAGATCATCATCCGGCGTCGACGGCAATTGAGCATCCACGACGAATATTATGAGATCAGCATCTTCCATGGCGATTTCCGCCTGCCGCCGCATCTGAGCAGCGATTGGTGTGCCAGCATCCTGAAATTCAATTCCCCCGGTATCGATCAAAGCGAACTTGCGGTCCAACCACCCCGCATCCCGATAAAGCCGGTCTCTCGTCACCCCGGGGGTATTTTCCACGATGGCCACCAGACCGCCGGCAATACGATTAAATAGGGTTGATTTGCCAACATTTGGCCGTCCTACAATAGCGACAACAGGTTTACTCAAAGCATTCCACCTCCAAAGAATTACCAATCACATGCTCTAACAAGGAAAACCCATTGTTTTCGACAATCCTTGCCTTGCCATTAACCTTTTCTTCTAACCATTTTACACTTCGGTCATCAAGAAAAATCTCTTCATCGGCCTTAAGCATCACACGTGGGATGAGAAATTCCTCTCCCGCTAAATTTCCTAATTGACGGGCGATATCCTGAGCTGTAATTAAACCCGCCACAGTGACGGAAGTACCAAAAAAGTCATTGTGTATCGCGTGGATTGTGAGCTGTAAACCTCTGAACCGCTCCATCAAACGACCCCGCCACAATTCAAACAGTGCTTGGGCCGAAGTTCCGGTGATCAGATGCAGGCTGCGTTCCGCTAATGTATCCGGCAATTGCTGCCAACCGGTTTCCAGCTCATTGATAAATTTACGGGCCATTCCCACACCGTTTTCCAATTGCGGAAAATCATCATACACAGCCATGTCTGGAAAGTCACGGTCGGCCAAAACATAGAATTCATCGGCGAAATAGACAAGATGCCGGCCGGTCTGCTCAAAGAAGCGCTTCTGCCATTTCTCTGCCAGATTAATTAAACTATTCGCTTCGCCGGATGTAAAACCGCGCAGCGGGGTAAGCTGTTCGCGGTAGCGCGTTAATCCCACCGGTACGACCGCAATCGATTGTACGGCAGGATAGAGTGCAGCTAAGCGTTCAATTGTTTTCGTCAGCACCGGACCATCATTATACCCCGGCACTAAGACAATCTGTGTATGCATGACAATACCGGCTTTGGCAAACCGTTCGATTTGTTCAGGTAGTTTTCCTGCTTGCGGGTTTTTCATCAAACTAGCGCGCATTTGCGAGTTCCAGGCATGGACAGAAATATACAGCGGACTAAGATGAAGACGAAGTATTCGCCCGATATCTTCTTCATTCAAATTAGACAGAGTAATAAAACTCCCTTGGGTGAGCGATAAACGGTAATCATCATCTTTATCATAAAGTGTTGGCCTCAAACCCTTCGGCATCTGCGCTACAAAGCAAAACACACAATTATTGCAGCAAACCTTAAGACCCTTAGAGCTAATGGCTTCAACTGCTAAACCTAAAAACTCATTCTGTCCCTGCTCGATTTCAATCTCCCAAAGTTCACCGTCCGGCTTCTCGATCAACAATATATAATCTTCGTCTGCTATACCAAACTGGAAGTCAATAATATCCTTTACTTCTTCTTCATTTACAGCTAAAACCCGATCACCGACTTGAATCTCCATTTTTTCTGCAATACTCCCCGGGTCCACTGCTGCAACCACAAGCCCTTTCGGCAAACCATTCTCCTCCTGACATTCCCGATCAAGGCCTGCCTGGCTTGCCTCAACCTATAACAAGTACACTAAATGAAATTCTGACATTAATCAGACGAGTTCCTGTTCTTCCGAGGGTTCATAAGCCTGCGCTGTTACCCTTCCTGCATGCTTAAGCCTTACTAAACGCAGGCCCCCCCAAAAAGCAAATAAAATTACAGTTAAATGCCACACAATTGGCTCAGGGAAATCTGCACTCCTGATAATCCCCTCATAAGTAAACCACTTGAAAATTTGGTTCAAAAGAACACCACCGGTGAATGCGGCGGCTGTTCCCCAATAGGAGCGAGCAGTCAGCCAGGCAACCAGAAACGGTATCAGAACAAAGAGCCAAGATTCATGGGGAATAATCCCCGGTTCGTTAACGAGAAAAAGCGTTTCCAGACAAAAGAAAAAACTAGTAAAAAGGAGCGGTAACATCCGCCGTTCCGCACGCTGCCATGCCCATCCGGCAAAAAAGAGCATTGCCGCTAAACGTGCGAAGTGCCAGTGCCAAGGTATTATCACAGGGAAAACCAACTCTCCGCATTTTCCGATCAGCCAAGCTAATAAAAGCAGATAAAAAAACTTACGCGAGGCTCGTTTTTCTGTCCAAGTAACAAGTGCTAAGAAAAAAATCAGTAATTCTCCAAAGGGGAAACCCAAATAAACCCCTCCTTAAACGGACCCCATATTTCTAGTATTCCCGTTTAGGCGGAGTTTACGCAGGGGCGTTGGAGGAGGCTGTTGACTCACGGCCTGGTAGCAAGCGAGCTTTCTTGCGATAACGGGATATATTTAAGATTATGCCGATTTCCAGCATGGTAATTACCAGCGAACTCCCC
>CAYWSF010000111.1:0-6134 GCA_964460725.1 uncultured Desulfosporosinus sp. | reverse complement strand
TATTCTCCAAAATCTTCTCCATTTCCGCAACGGCGGGGCTGGATACGGCACAAACGTCCCCGTCCAGTACGGCACGGTACATGGCGGCAATCACCTCAGCAGCGTCCTCACCAATAGCACCTACTACTTTTGGGGTGTTTTTCGTTTTATAAATGAGGTTACCGGGATCAACACGTTCCGGTGAGAAGCCCAGGTAGAAATCTTCACCGCATTTTAAGCCGGATCCTTCTTCAAGGATGGGCTTAATCAGCTCTTCCGTTGTGCCGGGGTAGGTAGTGGATTCCAGTACAACCATCGTTTCCCGCTTCAGATATTTAGCAACTTCTTCCGAAGAGGCCTTCACATAGCTAATGTCCGGCTGCTGATACACATCCAGGGGGGTAGGAACGCAAATCGCGATAAAGTCGACGTCCTTAACAAAACAAAAATCCGTCGTTGCCGAAAGCATACCCTCTTCTACCAATTCTTTCAGGTCACGGTCGACTACGTCACCGATATAATTATGACCGGCATTAACCATCTCAACCTTTTGCGGCTGAACGTCAAAACCAATAGTTTTAAAGCCGGCTTTCGCCTTTTCTACCGCCAAGGGTAACCCGACATAGCCAAGACCAACTACACCTACCGTTATTTGTCGGTTTTCGATCATGTTTAGCAACTTTTGCTTCATATAAAAATGCCCCCATATAATCTGATTTATAATATTTTTTTACACGCTGTTCTTTTTCATATAACCCATAATTTTATCAATATTTTTATTAAATAACACTCTTTGCTAAAATACAAGACAGTTGTAATCATACGAACTACATTATACCATTATTTGCACAATATTTGCACCAATAGTTGAACGCTTCTTTCTATATTCTTAACACATTACCTTGACAGTCACAGTACCATTCAATATTATATACCTAAGGAGACAAAGTAAAGCTAATGTAAAAGTATTGCTCAACAGTTTCTTTTCAAGAATGGCAGGAAGGAGTAGCGACGTCAATGAAATTGAACAAGGCTGGTATGCAGTGGATGCGGGTTTTGCATATTTTTTCAGTAAGCATCTGGTTCGGTTCAGTAGTGTGTATATATGGTTATACTGCAATATGCTTTTTCTACCTAAACGAAAATGACTTTTTAATCATCGCAACGTTAGTGCCGCAACTGTACCAAAAAGTGGTTATGCCGGCAGCCATATTTACAATAATTCAAGGAATTATCTATGGGTTTTTCTCCAGTTGGGGCTTTTTTAAGTATAAATGGGTGCTTCTCAAGTGGCTTTTCGTCCTGATAATTGCACTGCTCACCTTTTGCGGAATCGGTCAAATGTTCTCTGTACTTGCAAAGGTGGAGTCTACGCATTTTGTGGGCGGATTATCTGACGGTGGACTTGTGCTGCTATTCATTTCCTTACAGATTTTGCTCATGCTCATCATGATTGTTTTATCCGTTTTTAAGCCATTTAAGCCGAGGACATTTTAGCCTATAATCTTTTTCAAATAATCCCTTCCTGGGTAATCTTTTTCAAATAATCTTTTCCAAAGATTCAGGCCGTAATTCAAAAGCTTCTATCCCAACAGGGCATGAGGTTTGATATATACTCGAGTGGGATGACCTAGGCCATGTTCCCTGGACCCGACAGGCCATGGAGATTTGATATATACCTTTGATAGTAAAGGAGGCACCGTCCATTGAGCGGCACAATTTCAAACGACCTTATTCGCGGCCATACCGATACCATTATCTTGAATATCCTGCGCCAGGGTGACAGCTATGGGTATGAAATATACAAGAAAATAATCGCCTTGAGTTGTCAGCGGTATGAACTGAAGGAGGCGACTCTCTATACTGCTTTTCGCCGCTTGGAGCAAGATGATTTAATCGCTTCATATTGGGGAGATGAATCCCAGGGCGGCAGGCGGAAATATTACCGAATTACCGCCAAAGGTCAGGAAGCATATCAGCAGAACATAGTTGATTGGAACTTTGCCAAAGAAGTTTTAGATAAACTGATAAAGGGGAGTCTTGCAGATGTTAAAGAATGATAATCTCATCAACGTAAATAAGAAAGTAACGACTTATATTGACAACCTTTTTTCTGGGGTTGGAGCCAGTCAACAGCTTTTTGACCTCAAGGAAGAACTGGTAACCAATCTGAAGGAAAAGATTGCCGATATCAAGTCCCGTGGTCTGGATGACGAACAGGCTTTTAAGGAAGCAGTGATTTCCATGGGCGATTTGAGCGGCTTAGTGGATGATATGCGCAAGATCGGCCAAGATACGGCGAAACAGGGGGTGTATTCATCAATGACAGCACGTATTTCCACTGCCGGCATTATTGCCGGAGTATTGTTAATATTATTTGGCATGTTCACTATAGCTATATTGTATTTCATGGAATTGGAAGCCGTGGCGGTTATAGGCAGTGCCATCTTCATCGTTGCCGGCGGGGCCATATTAACTTACAGTGTACTGACCAGGGAGACCCGCAATAAATACGGCAGAAATAAACTACGCGCTGCCAGCTATGCTGTGTCTATGGGGCTTATCCTTTTCAGCATATTTACAACATTTACTACCCGTTTCGCTACCGGTGAAATGTTTATTGCAACTGCTTCTTTAATGGTATTTTCTCTGCCGGGTATTGGATTATTTTTGCTGCTGATATTGACGGAAACCAGCCGCAGCAAATAAAGCAGCAAATTAAAGAAGACATTATTTAACATATAGTAACAGATGGTTACAGGGGACGGTGCAGATGTTACATTTTCTTAAAAACCAACATCTGCACCGTCCCTCTATTACATCCGTTCCTCTGCTTCCCCCATCATTCATTGGATTCACCGACTTCACTGACTTCACCGAAAAAGTGTATTTTACCGCTCTCATAGAGATGTTTCACTATGACTATGGCAATAGGTAAAGCAAAGAGACCGATAAAGCCAAAGACTTTTACTCCGACGTACATACCTATTAGCATGGCAAGAGGATGCAGCCCTATTTGATGACCCACCAGTTTAGGTTCCAATACATTGCGGATTACGGTTATGATCAGATACAGCACTGTAAGCCCGATAGCAAACGGTATATTGCCCATTATTAATTCAATGATGATCCACGGTATAACAACGCCGCCAGTACCAAACACGGGCAGTATGTCGATGAGGGCGATCAGCGCGGCAATCATGACCGCCTTGTCCACCTGCAAAATTGAAAGCCCCAAGGCAAGCTCCATAAATGTCACGCTCATCAAAATGAGATAAGCCTTTACATATTTGAAACCAATGCCGGTGATAAAATCTTTTATCTCCGTTAAAATATTTTTATTGTTGGCCGGAAGCCACTTCTTAACATGTCCTATAATTACACTGTAATCCAAAGCAATAAATACGGACGAAATAACTGCAAATATAATGCCCAGGAACAGACCCGGCACAAAGGACATCGTGGTGGATAGGAACACAATCACATCTGAGGTAATGTTTGAAACGACCGATCCTAAAGATCGTGATAAGGAAGCCGCCATATCTTCAAGTGCCTGAACCATCTGGGGATCAAGCTTCTCAATGACTCCTTGCACGTCACCAAATAATTTATAGATCGCCGGCTCGATATTCCTCGCATACAATTCCGGAAGCCTGACGATGCCGTTCTGCAGCGCATTAAACAGCCTTACGCCGACCCAAGACAGCAAAAAGCCCACCGCGCCGTAGAACAGCAGGATCAGGACAAAAGCGACGGTTTTTTTATGGAGATGCCATTTTTTAGATACGAAATTGATTCCCGGCTCTAATATTAACGCCACTATAAACCCGATGATAAAAGGCATAAACAAACCGAGTACATATTTTAATACGAAATAAACAATGGCGATTATTAAGGTAAAGTAAATGGCATTAATAATAAACTTTTTCCTTTTTTCCACTATCACAATTTCAACTTCCTCAGTATAATATGTGCTCTTGAAAACTAAATCTTATTGAATTTCCAATGGAGTTTGTAATAACGTCGGCATAATGTCAAGGGCGAGCAAAGCTCGTTCCATCCTTAGTATATCCTCGCCCCAACAAACTACAATACCCAATAAACAGCAGAGCAGCTTTCCGCACACCGTGATGCGACAAAATTTCTTGCCACAAGCAGTTTCGACATGGTTACTAAGTAATTTCGACACGTCGGTGTTATAATCTATTACAATCTGATGGTTTTACTGCAAAAACATCTGTCATTTAAACTGAATAAGAAGAATACTTATCTCCTGACGTTAATACTTTGGTAAATTAATAAAGAACCCGCCTTTTCTCACATTCATGGGTTTATAGAGGAAGTATTGCCATTTTCGGCAGTGCAGGTTCATTGCGAAAATCATAGTGGCTATCACAGCGAAAATAGAAGGAGGGAACAAATTGTGAAAGAAAAAATCAGCTCTGCGGTACTAAAGTTAGCGTATAACTATCTTGATGCTAATCCGGAAAAAAACATTCCCAAGCTAATGGACTTGGCGGACCGACTAGATCAAGATAACATTATAACGCTCCAGCGTCAGGCGTTCCGCAAGGCAATCGAAGACAAGGACAACAACAACTGGCATCGGCTGGTTCTCAGCTTGTGGGATGACGTTGACCCCGCAGTCAGGAAGACTGTTGTCCAGAACTTCGTCCTTAATGCGACGATGTTTGGGGGCAAGCGGCAGGCCAAAGCCAGGGAAGAATTCAACTGCAATATACCATGGGCGATCCTGATGGACCCTACCTCGGCCTGCAACCTGAAATGCACCGGCTGCTGGGCGGCGGAATACGGCAATCAGCAATCGCTGGACTTTGAAACTCTGGACAGCATCATCGAACAAGGCAAAAAGCTGGGCGTGTATTTCTATCTGTATACAGGCGGCGAGCCCCTTGTCCGCAAAAAGGACGTCATTAAGCTCTGTGAAAAACATAAGGACTGCGTGTTTTCCGCTTTCACAAACGGTACGCTGATAGACGAAGAATTTGCCGATGAGATGCTGCGTGTGAAGAATTTTGTGCCTGGCATCAGCATTGAAGGCTTTGAAGAAGAAACGGATTCGAGACGCGGTAAAGGCACTTATCAGGCGGTGATCCGCGCAATGGAGATTCTCAAGCGGAAAAAACTGCCCTTTGGAGCCTCCGCCTGCTACACCCGCTTGAATACAAAGGTAATCGGCAGCGACGCGTTCTTTGACGACCTGATCGCACGGGGCGCAAAATTTATGTGGCTCTTTACTTATATACCGGTCGGCGTCGATGCCGTGCCGGAGTTGATGGTAACCGCCGAACAACGCGCGTTCATGTACAAACAGATCCGCAAATTCCGGCAGACAAAGCCCCTGTTCGCAATGGATTTCTGGAACGACGGAGAATATGTGGATGGCTGCATTGCCGGCGGCAGGCGTTACCTGCACATCAACGCTGCCGGGGATATTGAGCCGTGCGCCTTTATACACTACGCGGATTCCAATATCCATCAGATGAGCTTACTTGAAGCTTTGCAATCCCCGCTGTTTATGCAATACCATGAAAACCAGCCCTTCAATGAGAACCATCTTCGCCCCTGCCCGCTGCTTGATAATCCAGACCGGCTTGTAAAAATGGTCGAACAGTCCGGCGCGCAATCCACAGATTTGATAAAACCGGAAAATGTGCGTGATTTAAGCGCAAAGTGCGAAAATGCCGCCGAAAATTGGGCCGTGACTGCGGGAAATCTATGGGCTGAGTCGCACGGTTGTGACACATGCGCAAGGCGCACAGCCTTAAATAAAAAGCCATCAATACGCTGCAAGTGACGGCTTAACATAACTAAACCTATTTGCTTTTATTACCGGTTATTCCCGGCTGAACATAACCCGTAGTCCCGTAACTTACTTAGCCCACCTTCTGCCATGTTTAGGGTTGACCGCACACATCCCGTCTTATTTAAACCTTTTGAGCATGACCAATTCCTCTCCTTGAGCAGAGAGACGAGTATCTATTTTTTTAATATCTTCCCAGACAAAGCGTAATTCCTTTTTGATCCCCAAAACATCTTTTTTCAGTGAAGGTCAGTCTCCTCCCTGACGAGACTGACCTTCACGCAGGGCTTGTAGTTCAGTAAGTATCTGCGTAAGGATTTGTTCCATTTTT
>CAYWSF010000110.1:0-6147 GCA_964460725.1 uncultured Desulfosporosinus sp. | reverse complement strand
ATCAAACAGGATAACGTATAATATACTAAATAGATTGTACAAGGCTTTTTTACTTAAATTATCATTCCCTGAAAGAGGTGAATGCTTATATAAAATTATTTTTGTAAACTATTTTGGAAACCAAAATTATCTTTTTTAGCTCTGGTAAGTGTATTTTTTTAACTTACTTCTTTTATGTTGGTAAACTTTATGCTGGTAAATATGTTTAGTTTTATTATCTTACCCGAACTGTTGGCAATTGTTTGCGAAATACATATAGAAGAATAGGAAAATAGCGAAATAGGAAGACTATGTTTGTTTGGATTATGTTATTTCGTGAATTTGAACAAATTTATTACTAAGCAGAGGAGTAATGAAAAATGGAAATAAAAAAAATGATGGTAGTCGGCGCCGGTCAGATGGGTGGCGGAATTGCTCAAGTAGCTGCTCAGGCTGGTATTGAAACTATTCAATATGACATCACAATGGAATTGGTCGATAAGGGTAGAGCAGTAATCGAAAGAAACCTGACCAATAACGTAAAAAAAGGTAAAAAAACCGAAGAGGAAAAGGCCGCTATTTTAGGACGTATTAAACCCTCCATTAATTTGGAAGATGCAGCAGATTGCGATCTGGTCGTTGAAGCGATCATCGAGAACTTCGAGATAAAGAAAAAAGTTTTCAGTCAACTTGACAAAATTGCACCTCCCCATGCTATTTTAGCCAGTAATACATCTTCCCTGCCTATCACCCAAATCGCTGCCTGCACCAATCGTCCTGAGCAGGTAATTGGCATGCACTTCATGAACCCGGTACCGGTGATGAAACTGGTTGAGGTGATCAGGGGCCTGATGACAAGTGATGAAGTTTACAAAACTATTGAAGAAGCCTCCATCAAAATGGGTAAAGTGCCCGTATGGTGCAAAGACGTGCCCGGATTTGTTTCGAACCGCGTACTGCAGGTCATGATTAACGAAGCCCTGTGGTGCCTCTATGAGGGAGTCGCACCTGCCCAAAACATCGACGACATTATGAAAATGTGTGCCAACCATCCCATGGGCCCGATCCAATTAGCAGATTTTATCGGCTTGGATACCGTTCTGGCAATCCTCGAAGTATTGTATGAAGGGTACGGCGACCCAAAATATCGTCCATCGCCTCTATTAAAGCAATATGTTCAGGCCGGCAGGTTAGGTAAGAAAGTTGGCAAAGGCTTTTACGATTATGACTAATTAATAACCTCCACGCCACGTTGGGGCACAAACAATTATAAAACCACTTCAAAGTTTTTCTTATCAAAAAGGCAAGGTTTAAAAACCCTGCCTTTTTGATTATTATAATATCCATCCAATTCCTATGAAATTTTTCTTCTTTCCCGCATATAGTTAAACATTACTAACTGGGAAGGAAGTAGAAAAGTGGAAGAGGAAATCAAAGGAATAACAAACATCCAAAAAGTATTGAAACGCTATAAAACCTTATTTATTATTTTAATTATGGCAGTCACATGTTTGGGAGTGTTTGCCCTTTCACTCGTTTTATACACTTGGGACAGAGGACTGATCGCTAAAGGTGTAATCTTAGAAATACCCTTAGGCCGGCTCCCGCTAGAAGAAGCTCGGTCCGAACTGGAACAATACAAAAATGAACTTCATTCAAGTTCTGTTCACTTCAGTTCCGACGAGCAATACTTTTCAATAAACATGGAGGAACTCGGTTTTAGTTATTCTTATATCGAAGCACTGCAACAAGCCTTTCTCATTGGTCGGGAAGGAAACATCTTTAACAAGGCAATGTGTAAGTTCAAAGCAAGCCGGGGCATTACCTTTAAAGCCGACTATCAATGGAACGAACCGGTCCTCACAGCTACTCTGTCCGAACATCTCTCGTCTTTAAACATTCCTGCAGAGGATGCATACTTTTCCATTGATCAAGATAACTCCAGGCAAATAATTCCTGAAAAAATTGGCAAACAAGTAGATATTGATGCATTGATAACAAGTATAAAAAACCAGCCTCCGGCTGAAACGCAAATAATTCCTATTCTTTTTCAAGCAGTCACACCGAGCATTACAAAAACGGTCCTTGAAAACGTGAAACTGAACAATCTTTTAGGCCAATACACTACCAACTTTAATTCAAACCTGAAAGGACGGACACTCAATATTAAACTGGCTGCTAAAGCCATTGACGGCAAAGTGTTAGAACCGGGAGGGATGTTCTCCTTTAACAACACGGTAGGCCCACGCACTGCCGAAGCCGGTTATCAAGAGGCCATAATTATCGAAGGAAATAAATTTATACCCGGTCTTGGCGGGGGAGTCTGTCAAGTTTCCAGCACCCTGTATAATGCTATTCTATTGGCATCCTCATCCTTCAGCATTATCGAGCGTTCACATCATAGTTTACCCGTTACATATGTTCCTGCCGGCCAGGATGCAACAGTTGCCTATCCTCTATTAGATCTTAAGTTCAAAAATGATTCGGATGGCTATATTCTGATCCGTAGTTCAGTCAATGGCAATACCTTGACCTTTAGTATATACGGAAAAGAAATATAGCCATCATTAGTTTCATTATACTTGCATTAATAACTGGCATTAAATGTACTTGAACTATCCCCACTTACGCTTTGCTAAGAAGTGGGAGTTTCCTTTATCAAAAAATAGAATTAATAATTCTCTTTTCTCACTTCGAAGTAAGCTTTTGCATGTAAGCAAACCGGGCAAAGTTCCGGTGGTTTTTTTCCCATGACAAGATGCCCGCAATTACGGCATTCCCACATAGTTTGATCTGCTTTTTCAAATACTTTTTGCATTTCTATATTGTTAAGCAGTGCACGATATCTTTCCTCATGAGCTTTCTCAATTTTTGCAACCATTCTGAACTGAGCGGCCAAAGCAGTAAAGCCTTCTTCCTCTGCATCTTTGGCAAAGTTCTCGTACATTTCGGTCCACTCATAATTTTCACCTTCGGCTGCTTTAAGCAGATTGGCCGCCGTGTCTCCAAGCTCGCCAAGGGCCTTGAACCACAGCTTGGCATGTTCTTTTTCATTGCCTGCCGTTTCTTCAAAAATTGCCGCTATTTGCTCGTAGCCTTCTTTTCTTGCGACAGATGCAAAGTAAGTATACTTGTTCCGTGCTTGGGATTCGCCGGCAAATGCTTCCGCCAGGTTTTTCTCCGTTTTTGTTCCTTTGATATTCATTGAATTCTCTCCTCTCTTAATGCGTTATTTCTAGCTTTAATCATGTATCTTCATGTGTCTTATTATATACTATATTATACACGATCAACTACCACTAAATAAAATACTCAGGTTTGACTCGTTGGCATTGCCAACCATTGTTGCCACGCTTTTGGTTCATGTACGGTCGGAAACTTCGTCGCCGGTCGGAATCAGACCGGATAGCTTGTCGTGATAAAGAGTCTTATAGAAAGACAAACCGCCAGGAAATATTTTTACGTTTTTAAATCCTGAATTTGTCATTATTCTGGCTGCATTATATGCTCTTACACCTCTGGCGCAAAAGACAATGATTAGTTTATCCTTATCCAATTCTCCCATACGATTCCTTAATTGCCCTAAAGGAATATGATATGAACCTGGAATACTGAATATCATCCTTTCAATATCTTCAGTTACTTCAAGCATTGTATAATTCTTATCCTCTGATCTAGTAAGGTTTTCCAGTTCACTCCAATCCGCAAATGAAACCAAGCTTTGTAAAATGTTTTCCGCAACAAAACCAAGCATATTTACGGGATCCTTTGCTGAGGAATATGGAGGCGCATAAGCATGCTCCAGCTCCTTCAAATCATAGATCGTTCCACCCAAGCGAATTGTGGCGGCAAGGGTATCGATCCGCTTATCCACACCATCTTGACCAATTATCTGAGCACCAAAAATGTAGCCTTCCGGGCTAAAGAGCATTTTCAAGGTAAGCGACGTGGCCCCTGGGTAATAGCCAGCATGAGAGTTTTGGTCGATCAGTGCAACATAGTAATTCTTGTTCAATTTCTTTCCCCATTTTTTCAGGGTTTTTTCATTTGCACCTGTGGATGCAACAGTCAGATCAAAAACTTTTGCGATAGATGTGCCCTGTATCCCGTTATGCTTCTCCAAATCTCCTCCTAAAACACCATATTCCCTGGCAATATTGTTGGCACAGATACGGGCTTGTTTATTTGCCGGACCGGCAAGCGGAACCATAGTCCTTCCTTTAGATATAAAATCTTCTGCTTCTATTACATCGCCAACAGCATAAATACTTGGATTGGAAGTCTTGAGATGCTCATCAACAACAATTCCGCCTCTTTCATTCAGTGCAAGTCCTGCCTCTTTTGCTAACTGACTGTTTGGCTTGATTCCGATGGATAGAATCACTAGATCTGCTTCTATTGACTTTCCACTCTGCAGCCGGATTAAGGTCGTTTCTCCCTTCTGCTCAAACGACTTCACTCCGTCACTTAGAACCAAGTGTACCTGGTTCATCCTCAGGTTTTCGTGGAGAAACTGCGCCATTTCAAAGTCAATTGGCATCATCACCTGATTCTGCATTTCGACAATCGATACTTCACATCCGGCGGCATGCAAATTCTCAGCCATTTCAAGGCCAATAAAACCACCGCCAATGATCACTGCCCTCTTTGGCTTTTCAGTATTAATAAAATTTTTAATTCTAACTGTATCCCGAACGTTCCAAAGAGTGAAAATACCAGGCCCGTTGATTCCCGGAATCGGCGGTTTGAGCGGTGAGGAGCCGGTAGCAATAACGAGAGTGTCATAGCTTTCAGTATATTTATTCCCGGTATCTTTGTTTATAATATAAACAGACTTGCTCTCCGTATCAATCGACAAAGCCTCATTATTAACTCTCACATCGATGTTAAACCTTGCTTTCATGCGCTCAGGTGTCTGCAACAACAAAGATTCACGTTCTTTGATCACATCACCGATATGATATGGCAGGCCACAGTTAGCATAAGAGATATACTCTCCTCTCTCCAAAACAATGATTTCAAAAGCTTCATCCAACCTTCTCAATCTGGCAGCCGTTGTTGCCCCACCGGCTACTCCGCCAATTATCAAAACTTTATTTTTCATAATATTATTTCCTTTCGATAATTCATGAAAAAAACATTATACTGAATCTGATTTTCGGGTTTAGCAGGAAAGTAAGTAAAAACACATAAACCCATACACTACTTTAATTCATGTAAAATATACCATATTATCATCTTAAACTCAGTGATAAAGTCACAAAGTAGCGTTTCACTCAAATGGCAGCCGTCCAATCGAACCGGCAACCTAGTTGATAAACATTATACAAAAATTAAAAGATAGGTAAGGAGGCGAGCATATTGACTTTTGAAGAAACAAAAATACTGGCTGATTTGCTGCCGTTTTGGCTAGATCTTAATGAGACAGAAAAAAATGAAGTAGCCGACAATACAAAGCTGAAAATATATCAAGCAGGCGATAAACTCCATAGTGGTTTCGATGACTGCACCGGAGTAATCGTCATTAAAAGCGGAAGGCTCAGGGTATATTTGTTGTCCGATGAGGGAAAAGAGGTCACTCTGTTCCGGCTGCTGAATAACGATATCTGTCTTCTTTCTGCATCCTGCGTAATTAATAATATATCGTTTGATATAAATGTTGACGCTGAAAGTCCTACTGAATCGTACATCATTAGCCCGGCTGCCTATGAAATAATTGCCGAAAAGAATCCGAAAGTCGTCAGATTTATGACAGATCTGATTTCCATGCGCTTTTCGGAGGCTATGTGGGTAATGGAACAAATTCTTTTTACGAAGCTTGATAAGCGGCTCGCTCTGTTCCTGATTAACCAGGCTGACCTGGAACAGAGCGACAGGATTACTTTGACACACGAACAAATAGCGAGACACATAGGTAGTGCGAGGGAAGTAATATCACGCATGCTGAAATACTTTTCCAATGAAGGCTTACTAAAGGTATCCCGGAAAGGAATCAAAATCCTGGATAAGGAAAAACTTCTTTCCCGAAGCATATGAAAATGAGCAGGTCATTCCTCCAAGTAAGCTGCCTGCTCATCTCTTTATTAAGCTGTAGATCTGAAATCATAAAATGCCTTCAATTAATTTTCTTTTTCAAAAACTGATTTTGGCTGCCCGCATATGGGACAA
>CAYWSF010000109.1:0-6153 GCA_964460725.1 uncultured Desulfosporosinus sp. | reverse complement strand
TTATTACTACACTCAAAACTGTTAAAGGAGCTGTGGATCTAGCTATTGATGAAGTTCAACAATTTGCCCAAGGAGAATCTATTGGACGCCCACATATCGGCCGGGCGCTGGTCGAACGCGGCTATGTACAGAGCATCCGCGAAGGGTTCGATCGTTATATTGGCTTAGGGGCTCCCGCTTATGTGCCTAGCCTTAAACTTACTCCGGAAGAGGGCATTAGTTTAATACGGGAAGCCCGTGGCGTCGCAGTCCTTGCTCACCCAGGGATACTACGGTTGGATGAAGGTATTCCTGCTTGGGTCAAAGCAGGCCTGCAAGGGATTGAAGTAAGCCATTCGGAGCATCAACCGGAGGACGAAAAGAGATATCAACGGATAGCGCAAGAATACCGTTTGCTCACAACGGGAGGATCGGACTTTCATGGGGAAGCATGTAAACCAGGTGTGAATCTGGGTGGATGGGGTGTATCCCTAGAGGTGCTTCAACAAATTCTTGATTTGGCACAGCACAATAAGTGTTATAGATAAGTGTTATAAATAAGTGTTGTAGATAAAAGAGATAAAAGAGATAAAAGAGATAAAATAAATTTAGTTAATGGCTAAAATACGCTTTTCCAGCATAGAATACAAGGGTAGATCGAGTTGGGGGGCGTTAAAATATGGATTCTGTCAACGAATTAGCATTACTTAGGGCGCGTGTTAAGGAACTGGAGCAGCGGGTTGAACATTTAAGAGTAAGCCGGCGCGTACTGATGAACCTCTTAGAAAAAGTTGAACGTGAAAAGGTGGCTTTAGTTCATGGCCTTGAAAAAGAAAACGTCCGTTTACAACGAGATAATAAGCGCTTTGCCAAATGGATTTTTTCTAAAAACAGAGAAATAGTGGCACTCCAGGAAAAGATGGAAACATACCCGTAAAAAACATGAGTCAACTCGTTAACTCATGTTTTTTAATATTTCTAAGTTGAGATTTTCGTAGTCAATGAGTCAATGTGCCGAAGTCAATGTGCGTTATCTGCACTTTTTAAAAGGCAGCCTAACTCCGTAGTGGGATGATGATGTTCGTAGATCAAAAGACAGATTTCCGGATTTAACCCGGCCCTTTGGGCTAAATCCCCGCCCCAAACAGCGTGTTGTGAAGCAGTTCTTAAGGGTATCGCCAAAAAAGTGTGGCCTTTTTCCAGACGGGACCAGAGGGAGGGGGGGCTTTTCTGCATCAGGACAATAAAAACCCGATGCCAGAGGCGGTTGCAGACCATGGATTTGCCACAATCATGAAGTAGTGCGGCGCTGAGAAGGTTTTGAAAATTTGTGTGACTTAAAGTATTCTTTTTTTCCAATAGACTTTGGGCGACATCTATGGCATGGCGCTGGTCAGAGCGTGACTGCTTAAGGAAAAGCAAGCGGGCTTTAGGGGATAAATTAGCCAGTGCCCATTTGATTTCGGAAGAATCTATCCGGGGAAAGATGGTATTAATGAATTGATGAACACGATATAACATATCTGCCTCCCCTTAATTGGTCAGAATAAACCAATTCCATTGCCATATGGCCTACCCATAGCGATTCGCTCAAGCCTCTTAATTCATCATAATAAACCAATTCCTCTCTTATTTGAAATAAATTCTGTTCTTTTTTTGTGATATCTGTTATACTAGTTAGAAAATATCAGGAAGGAAGCTAACATATAATGTATTCCAATCGCATAATTCAAGAACCTGGACTTACATTTGACGATGTGCTCGTTGTTCCTGCCAAATCTGATGTTTTGCCTCAAGATGTTGATGTCAGCACCTATTTGACGAAAAGCATTAAACTTAATGTCCCGTTAATAAGTGCTGGCATGGATACTGTTACTGATTCTCGGATGGCTATTTCCATTGCCAGAGAAGGCGGAATAGGGATTATTCATAAAAGTATGAGCATTGCGGAGCAAGCCTTGGAAGTCGATAAGGTAAAACGTTCAGAACACGGTGTGATTACGGATCCTATTTTTTTACATCCGGATGATCGCGTTCAGCTCGCTCTGGAGCTCATGAAACGCTATCGAATATCCGGAGTGCCCATTACTGTTGATGGCAAACTGGTCGGCATACTTACCAATCGGGATCTGCGGTTTGAGACGGATTATACTCGTTTGATTGGTGAGGTTATGACCAAGGAGGATTTAGTGACGGCCCCCGTTGGGACAACGATTGAACAAGCTAAAGAAATATTGGGTCATTATAAAATTGAAAAGTTGCCCTTTATTGATTCGGACGGCATACTTAAAGGGCTGATTACCATTAAAGATATTGAAAAAGCACGACAATATCCGAATTCTTCTAAAGACGAGAGAGGCCGTTTGCGGGTAGGTGCGGCTATCGGTGTCACCAGTGATTCCTTGCAGCGAGCCGAAGCGTTGATTAAGGCCCAGGTTGATGTACTCGTTCTGGATACGGCGCATGGACATTCCAAAGGTGTTATTGAAGTGACCAGGGCCATCAAGGACAAATTTCCTGAAATGCAGATTATTGCCGGCAATGTGGCAACTGGGGAAGCAACGCGTGATCTAATTGAAGCAGGAGCGGATGCCATAAAAGTTGGCATCGGACCGGGAACCATTTGTACAACGCGCGTGATTGCGGGTATCGGAGTTCCTCAAATAACCGCAATCATGAACTGTGTGGAAGTAGCAGATCAATTCGGTATTCCGATTATTGCTGATGGGGGTATTAAGTTCTCCGGGGACATTGTAAAAGCCTTGGCAGCCGGTGCTCATACTGTGATGATCGGCAGTCTTTTCGCCGGGACAGAAGAGAGTCCGGGAGAAATGGAAATCTACCAGGGGCGAAGCTTCAAAGTTTACCGGGGGATGGGCTCGATCGGTGCTATGAAAGCAGGCAGTCAAGATCGCTATTTCCAGGAAGGAGCAACAAAACTTGTTCCTGAGGGTATTGAAGGCCGCGTTCCATTTAAGGGACCGGTTTCCGAAACAGTCTTTCAAATGATCGGCGGCTTGCGTGCCGGTATGGGCTATTCGGGAACTCACAATATTGAGGCCTTAAGAACACAAACCCGTTTTATTCGCATAACCGCTGCCGGACTGCGCGAAAGTCATCCTCATGATGTGACGATCACCAAGGAAGCACCAAATTACAGCTAACAAAGGAGAGAGTTTGCTCTTTCCTTTTTGTTGATAGCGGATATCCCTCTGTTTTGTGAAAATTTAACTAAATGGAGGGGTTTTTGAAATTATTTTGAATTATGAGAAGGACGCCGGCATGCTCAAGGAAATGAATAGGTCTGACATTTTGTGGAACAAGGCTTGGCCCTTCTTTAAATGTGTCATGATATCTCATCTTAGCGCGTAAACATGCTTATGGAGAAAAGCTAAGGGAGGTTCATTGTGAGTATTACTTGGAAGAAGATTTGGGAAGCTCATCCTGATGTATTTATCGCCAGGAACTGGGAAGAGTGCCCGGAAGATAAAAAAAAGAAAAACCGTCTCTCTCCACTATTTGCCTATTTTATGGGGGGTGAGACAACTTTACGAGTCGGTATAGTTGCCAGCTCTTCTGTAAGGAATGAAACGGAGTTTTTCCTGGCCGGGCTATTATGGGGGAATCGACTTAGTAATGGTGCAAAGACGGTGATTTATTATGTAGCCCCGAATTTTTCAGCGACTTTTTTAGATGGTATTTCTAAGATTGGGGGAAATATATCTGCCAGAGCAGTATATTGGCGTGAAAAACTTACGCCCAGTTTATACCTCATACCGGAAAAAGTGCAAAGCAGCCGGTCACGTTACATTTTGGGAGAAGAACGACCGGATTGGAAACGATGGGGTCAAAGTTTGAATTCGGTCGCTCAGCAACAACTGGGAATTGTCAAATCGTTTTTTGATAGCTTATCAATGCGACGCGTTCGCAGCCAAGTTAAATCTCAATACATTGCTTTTCTTTGGGGAAATTTCGAAATAGCCGAAGCGCGTCGGAAGGGAAAGACGAAATTTGAACTAAAAAGCAAAGTGAAGTGGTTAAAAAAGAATGGTCCCGTCCCGGCCTGGCAAAAACAAGGGTGGGTGGATGCGGCAGGCTCACTTAATTCAGACTTTTGCACGGTAATCTTCAAAATGCTTGATTATCTTGAATCCCTGGAGAAAGAAGGCAAGCTTCACGCTCAAGATCTGCTTGCTTTGTGGTTTAATCAGGGGGACGGCGTGTTGAAATCAATTTGGGGGGAGCCTTGGCCTTGGCCTTGGCTGCCTAAAGGGCGCAGCGAAAACTGTTTGCTTGAATTTGAAGAGTGGTATTTCTTTCAAGGCAATGGACAATTAAGTGTCGTCTGTCCGATCTTAAAAAAATCAGATTTATTAGCTGCTCAAAGTATTCTGCTGGCCGGTATTTTAGAAAAAAGCCAATTGTTGGTTCACGCTAAGGATGCGCAAGGAAACCCATTGATATGGGATGGCCGTGTCCACTGGCTTACGACACTTAGCCAGGAGGAGGAACTTCAGCGCTGGTATTGCTGGTTAAAGGATGCAGATAAGTTTCCGCTCTGGACTCTGCCGGAAGATTGGCAGGAAAAAGGAGTATACGAACTTAATTGTCGTTCGCTTCTGAATCATTCAATTTTACAGAAAAGCTATTCCTGATTGACAAACATGGCAAATCATTTAGCGGCGTCATTTTGTGTAATTCCAGGGGACGCTGCCTCCTTCGCCGCGAAAGTATTTCTGTTGAGAAAGGCGGCTCGGCAATACTCTTTTGGCAATACTCTTCACGGGAGACTATTGTCAACGAAGCAGAAAAATGTATACCACAACCAATTGTAGAAGTGGGCGTATTACGATTTGGATTAATAGAACATAAATATTTACAACGTATGCTGTATAATCACGCAAAACAAATGAAGGAGAAAGATTGATGAAATTGCGCAAGGCTCGTATACCAGATGTTGAAGCAATGATGTCATTGATTAATCTAAACGCAGAACAAGGGCTTATGCTTCCTCGCTCAAGAAATATGATATATGAAAATATTCGTGAATTTACGTTGGCAGAAGAAGAAGCCTGCTTGGCAGGGGTTGCTTCACTTCATATTCTTTGGAGCGACTTGGCAGAAATACGAGCACTGGCAGTCTCCGATGAATATAAGCGAAGGGGGATCGGAACACAGATTTTAAGAGCACTTGAAGAAGAAGCCAGGGAACTTGGCTGTTCAAGGACTTTTGCCTTGACATATCAGCCTGGGTTCTTTAAAAACTGTGGTTACAAAGAAATTAGTAAAGATCAAATGCCACAAAAAGTTTGGCGGGAATGTGTAAATTGTATCAAGTTTCCTAATTGTGATGAGATTGCCGTCGGTCGAACCCTATAACACAGTCACCATTAAAAGGATTTAAATGTAAAAAGAAACGTCGAACAGGAAGGTTCAACGTTTCTTTTTAGAAAATTTTTTTGAATTTTTCGCAGAATTTTTCTTTATATATTTGTAGGACTTGTTTAGTATTTTTACATGGCATTTTGCTGAGAATAAAGATTATGGGCATTTTTGTAATTTTTCTGTTGATCCTTTTGAGTTAGAATCGTATGGAGGAAATTCCATTGTATGTCTAGGTAAGCATTGGTCATCTCATTTTCACTCAAACCTTTGGTTTGAAGATAATCACGAGATGATGTCTCAAAATCCCGAATAAATCTCAGAATATCCTCTCTATGAGTTGACAGCATTTTTTCACCCTCCATTCGAAAACTTTTGTATAGTAGCGTTCATTTTGCATATATACTGATGTTATCCTTATTATAATGAATCAGCGTTGAGAATCCTGTTGGAATAAAGCACCAATCCAAGGATAAATAAAAGAAAGATTGGCGAAGTATAGAGATATTTGTTCCTATCCTTAGATTTTATATGCATAGTAAGCCGTATGACGGTTGTTATACATCTCATAACCCTTATTCATAGTTACGGCGGATTTGTAGACAAGTAGAACATAAAATAACTAAAATACTTAAAGTGAATCGGATATTAAAGATAAAGCAGATTTAAGATTTAAGTAAAAGTTAGAACTAAGGATTAATTTCGATGTAAGCAGCAGATGAAAATAGACCTCATCATTAGTGAGGTCAAAATAATAAAAAGACCCTCGAATTTCAAGGGCTTTAAGTCTTA
>CAYWSF010000108.1:0-6177 GCA_964460725.1 uncultured Desulfosporosinus sp. | reverse complement strand
CATACTATGATTCAGAACGTAAAAACGCAAAGTTCACACATAGTAACATTTATATAAAAAAGACATGGAGGGCATCAATATCCTCCATGTCTTGCCTGTTTACTACCAACTAAACTAGACCAACAATGATTGCGATTATACCAACCGCTATTGCAATCCCGCTTAATATTCTTTGAGATGAAAATAGACCAATTATACCACAAATTATAGCGATTGCCCCCATCCAGATTGGTTGCCAGAAAAGGCCAATTGCACCTAATATTATTCCGATCCAACCCAACCACTTACCAGTGGTATCATTAATCTTAGCATTTCCTTCACTTTCATTCATTTTTGGGTCCTCCTATTTTAGTTAATAGATTATCGGCATTCGCCGGGTTAGATGGCACAAGGCTTTCCTTGAACCATCAATAATAAATTCCTCCTACTTTTCAGTAGGGGTTTTCGCTTTTTCTAATACAAAACTAGGAATTCTTAGTCTATGTAAAATTACTAAAACTTGTTTCAACCCTCCTTCCTTAATTATGTATAGGATTTTACCATGATTAAATTAGCTGGGGTTGTCTACAATGCAGTTTGAAGGTTTAAAAGTCTAAAAAAGCGAGTTTCTCAATGTTCTCATTGTCACTGCGTTTGTGCTTTAAATCCTTCTTTTATATTACCCATTCTTCTTTATTTTACTCCATTGAAGGTTAATTTAGGGATATGTTTCCGTGAACGATGCATGTTGAGTGTAAAAAGGCAAGCTACAAGGAAAGTATAGATAAGGGTGTATTTAACTGCAATTTTAGTTAAGTTGACATTCCGTTGTTCTTGCTTATGAAAAAAGATGATACAATACTATTAATTTAAAGTTTACCGCTTTTACATAGATAAAATAAAATGGTGGAGGTATTTATATGATTCATATGAAGAGAGAAAATCCCAAGGAGAAGAAAAGCTCGCGCAAGAGGTTACCGCCTCATCTGACAGCACTAATCGCTACTCTGATTTTCGCAGCAGTTTGCTTTTACTATCTGGTGCCGGCGGTCAACCTGCAAAATCAGGACTTTTACTATTTCCTGGTGCTCTGTTTTGCCTTCTACTGTGTTGCGAGCATAATCGCCAACGGCAGGAGCAGCCAGTTGACCGATGTTTTGTCTGCTTTAAGGGTGGTCAAAAAGCATGGTCTCATTCCAGCTCTTATCTGCGTTATTCTGGTGGCGATTGTCATCGTAGGCGGCATTATTTCAAGCGTAATTTTTAACGCCGGTTCCTATTCAAAGCTCCTGCCGATTGAAACAGGCACCTTTGCAACCGATGTTAAGCAAATATCCTATAATCAAATCCCAATGTTGGATAAATCTTCTGCCCAGCGCCTCGGCGACCGCAAGATGGGGGAACTTTCCGAACTGGTCAGCCAGTTTGCAGTGGTCAACGACTATAATCAGATAAACTATCAAAATCGCCCGGTGCGAATTGCCACGCTTGCCTACGGTGATGTTTTCAAGTGGTTAGGCAATCGCGCCGTGGGTATCCCTGCCTATCTCATGATTGACATGGTGACCCAGAATGTTGAACTTATGCGGGTCGAAGAGGGGATCAAATATACTAACGCCGAGTACTTTAACCGTAAACTCATCCGTCATCTGCGTTTCAACTATCCAAGTTATATGTTCGCTACCCCTCACTTTGAAATCGACGATAACGGGCACCCCTATTGGATCTGCCCCAAGGTCGAGAAGACAATCGGCATCTTCGGTGGCACAGATATTAATGGTGCAGTGATTGTGGACGGCGTAACCGGCGAATGCACCTATTATGAAGATGTGCCGAAATGGGTTGATAATGTCTACTCAGCCGAGCTGATCATCGCGCAATACGATTACCGGGGGATGTATTCCAGCGGTTTCATTAATTCTCTATTCGGGCAAAAGAACGTAACGGTCACGACGGATGGTTACAACTATATTGCCCAGGATGACGATGTCTACGTCTACACCGGCATTACTTCGGTCACGGGCGATAGAAGCATTATCGGCTTCATCCTTTGCAATCAGCGCACCAAGGAAGCGCGCTATTACTCCTGCGCCGGCGCAGAGGAGTACTCTGCAATGAATTCTGCGCAGGGTGTGGTGCAGCATTTGGGGTACAATGCGACCTTTCCGCTGCTCTTAAACATCGCCGGCCAGCCAACTTACTTCGTTGCCCTCAAGGATAATGCCGAACTTGTCAAAATGTACGCCATGATCAACGTCGAGATGTACAATATCGTGGCGACAGGCACGACAGTGGCCGAATGCGAACTGGAGTATATCCGTCTGCTTAATCAGCATGGTTTGGTCGATGAGATGCCGAATATCTCAAGTAACGTTGAGGGCGTCGTGGAGGACATTCGGGTGGCGGTCATTAACGGCACGAGCATGTATTACCTGCGGCTCGATGCCAAGAACGTCTACTATGCGATCTCGGCGGCCGAAAGCAACAATGTCGTGCTGGTGAATATAGGCAACCGCGTGAGACTTCAGACACCAGACGAGTCGGCGGGTACTGCCATTGTGGAGGCTTCCGGCTTGGAGCAGCTGCCTGATTAAACAACGATTGGTATTTTTACACCAAGTCAGCGACGGGTTTTCATTTGTACCTCCTTTGCGCTTTGTAGTTTTTCTTCACCTTCGAAAGGTAGTATGATCATATTAGCTGGCTTCGTATTCGGAAATGTTCTCTAAAATGTTTATATAAAAAGACATGGGGGATAATTATATCCTCCATGTCTTGCAGGTTTACCAACTAAATTAGACCAATTATGATTGCAATTGCACCAACCGCTATTGCAACCCCGTTTAATATTTTCTGAGGTGAAAATAAGCCTATTATACCACAAATTATAGCGATTGCGCCCATCCAGATTGGCTGCCAGAAAAAGCCAATCACACCTATGATTATTGCGATCCAAACCAACCACTTACCAGTAGTGTCACTAAGCTTGGCATTTCCTCCACTTTCAGTAATTTTTGGGTCCTCCTTTTTTATAAAATTTACTAAAACTCGTTTCTACCCCTCCTTTCTTATATGTATAGGCTTTTACCATGTTTTTTATTTGCTGGGGTTGTTTGCAATGCCGTTTGGCAGGTTCAAAAGTCTAAAAAAGCGAGTTTTTCAGTGGTCTCATCGTCACTGCATTTGTGTATCAAATTCTTCTTTTCTTACGAAAATACTCTCACTTAATTTTCATACCTCCCTGTGAACTAAAAGTTCATGAAAGTTTATATTACTCATTGAAAGAAGCCACATATTTTTGACCATTGCCTGGATTTCATTTCTTTTTATTGAAAGCTGGTTTGCTACCAGCATTGAGGCGATCCCGTGCGCATAAAGCCACATATCCGTAAACTTCTTGTTTGCCGCATCGAAATCCCTGTCGATCCAAGGTGGGATGCCGCTTATGATAATCTCCTTGAAGTCGTCCTCGACAAACTCGCTCAGCTTCTTGCCGGTGAGAACGTCGGACATAAACAGCAGACGGAACAGATTGGGCTCTTCCAGCGCGAAATCGATATAGGCCATGACCACATTCATAAGAATATTTTCGTCGCTTTCCACCTTGTTGAAATACTCGCTATAGTATTGGTTTGCCGTTATGAACACATCCGCCTTTAGTTCGGCCATGTTGGCGTAATAACTGAACATGGGTTGTGTTGAGCAGTGAAGCATCTGAGCGACATTGCGGGCACTCAGGCCATTGATTCCATTTTCCCTGACGAGCCCGAAAGCGGTATGCAAAACGTCTTCTTTGCTGATTTTTTGTTTTGGCGGTATCAGAAGTCACTCCTTACATATATAACAAAGGATATATAACAAGCGATATATATCCTTTATTATATTAAAGCGCACAAAAAGGCCTCCTGTCTAGATGTTATCCTGCACAAGGATCACCAATGAATGCTGTTGAAAATAATGATTATGCTAAATGAAAAAGAGTCAAATTTTTGTGTGTAAGTTTTCCTTTTCAGATAATAGCTTATAGCATGCTAAAAAGGCTATTATACCGATAGGAATGTTTTAAAAAATTGAAATCAGAGGAGGAGAAAATGTACTACTCGACACATTACAAATCTCCGGTGGGGGATATATTGCTTGCAAGTGATGGTAATAACCTTATCGGCCTGTGGATTGGCGAGCAGAAATATATTGGAAACACAATGCCAAAAGATGTCATCGAAAAAGATGACCTTCCAATATTTCGAGAAGGAATAGCATGGTTGGATGATTATTTTGCCGGTAAGAACCCAAAATTGTCCAGGCTTTCTCTGGCCCCAATAGGCGGCGAGTTCAAACAGCAGGTTTGGAGGATTCTTACTGAAATACCGTATGGTGAGCTGACAACATACGGTAACATTGCAAAAGAAGTTGCAAAACGTATGGGAAAGGATCGGATGTCTGCGCAAGCTGTAGGTGGTGCTGTCGGACACAATCCGATATCGATCATTATACCTTGCCACCGTGTGGTAGGCACCAACGGGAGTCTGACCGGTTATGCCGGCGGGATTGAAAAAAAGGTAAAGCTGCTGGAGCACGAAGGAGTAGATATGACCGGATTATTTGTGCCGAAAAAAGAGACTGCACGATAGAAAGCGACCCTTAGAGAGGGATCAATCTTTGAGGTGAAAGCATAGGAGAAAATTGTATGGGAAAAAAACAACTCTTATTCAATAGAATTGCTGCTGTTTACGGTCTCTTTTTTAATTGGCAAGTTAGGAACTACCGCCGCATTTTTAATACTGTCAAAGGCGAGTTGGATTTTTCCACCTGTCAAAGCGTCATTGATATAGGATGCGGCACAGGAGCACTATGCAAGGTGCTTCAAGAATATGGTTCGGAGGTGACCGGGCTCGACTCAGCTGAAGCGATGCTGGAGATTGCCACGAAAAAGGCTGGAAAAGCAGAACCAAACGAACCTGGTATTCAGTTCATTTTGGCGATGTGCTTAATGGACTACCATTCCGAGATAAAAGTTTTGACTTGGCCATAACATCTTATGTGGCCCACAGGCTTATGCCAAGGGAGAGGCAGCTCCTTTATAATTGAGATGAAAAGGGTTGCCAGGCATACAGCTGTTTTTTTAGACTATAACGAACACCGTTCATTGATTACAATTTTAGAGTTATCAGAGGTATTCTTTTACAACTAACGACTACCGTCTAAAGCCGAAGGTTTTTCCGACCTTCGGTCGCTTGTAAATTGGTGCTACCTGGAAACAAACTCGGCGTTCAAAAAATATTCGGTATTAACAGATGAAGAAGGACAATTAATACGTTTAAGAACTGTTTGTTCAGTTCCCAGATGATATGATCAAACGTAGTTTGACCGATATCGGCAGAAATCTGATATAATAATCACGATAAGCGGCTGACCGTTGTGTAGGCAGCATAGTGTCCGTTAATCGAACCCAGGAAGACCACTCGCCCGGGGAGAATCTTGGAAAGGGGTTTGACGTTGAAAAAAAATATTATTCATTACGCAGAGAATGAAAAGAGAACCTTTGCAAGCAAAGCGTTTTGTGCGGTGGACAGTCTGATTCTGTCGCAGTTTGCCTATTTTTATTTTGACGGGTTTGTCGCCGATATAACGGAACGGTCAGCCTCCGTCACAATCGCGGCGATAGCTGCAAAAGAAAATACAGAAAGCCTCTATACAAATTTAATAGACAGCAAAAAAAACAAGAAGCTTCTGCTGGCACTTGCCAATAGCCCAAGGTTCCGTAATATTGAGATGAACTATTACGTGAACAAACTGGATTATGCAAAAGAAAAGCAATTTTCAGCCTGTACTTTTATTCTTAATGACGGTACAGCCTATGTTGCTTATAGGGGTACTGATTCCTATTTTGTTGGCTGGAAAGAAGATTTCAATATGGCCTACACCTGCCCTGTTCCTGCACAGGAAGAGGGTGTTTATTTTCTTAATACGGTGGGGGCGCTTTTATCATCAAGGCTGAGGATAGGCGGGCATTCCAAGGGGGGCAATCTTGCTGTTTACGCCGCGATGAAATGCAATACCGACATACAAAACCGGATCATTGATATTTTTTGCCATGACGGCCCCGGTTTTCGGGAGGAAGTATTTGCAAGCTCAGATTATAGAAAAATAAAGGATCGAATACACTTATTCGTGCCGCAGTCTGCACTGATTGGGCTG
>CAYWSF010000107.1:0-6191 GCA_964460725.1 uncultured Desulfosporosinus sp. | reverse complement strand
TTAAAATGAAGAAGTGAGACACAGCAAGGGTTTAGGCCATGTTTACCGGGAAGTTTGGTTAATGCGTTTTCCTTCCTTTAGTCCTGAGAGTTCAGGATCAAGAAGGACCTGATCTCCTTCTTGAAGACCTTGTGTGATGATCGTTTCTTTCTCGTTTTCTAAACCTTTGGTCACTGATTGGATCATTGCTTTACCGTCACGTACCAACCAGAGTGCTTGACCGTTTTGATAAGGAAATAGGACAGTTTTAGGAACAAGCAGACAATTTGTTTCCTGATGAGTGATAAATTGTACATCCATACTGCTGCCGAGAATTACTGGTGTATTGCTTTCGAGTCGAAGGGTAACCTTGACTCGATTTTCTTTTAGCCCGAGAGGAGAAATCCTTTCGCTTGCTGCCGGGGCGATGGCTTCAATTTTACCGGTCAGCAAATTCTCACCGGCATTTGTCTCCTGCAAAATATTTACCGCATTTCCCGGTGCAAGGTCCAAAGCATCACTGGCCAGAACATAGCTCTCCAATTTATAGTCCTGCGTTTGAGCAACTGTCAGTAAAAGTTGCCCTGTGGCAGCAACCATGCCCTCCTTGACGTTAAGATTATTAACAATGCCATCCTGTGGTGCGGTTAGCTTTGCCTGTTGAATTTTATCTTCCAGTTGATCAATCTGAGCATTTAAAGCTTGCTTTTGACCGGAAAAATTGAGTTCTGTTCCCGGAACGGGTGCTTTCTGCTCCTCGAGAACTTGAAGGGCAGTTTTTTGTTGTTCAAGAAAACTCTTCGCTTTTTCTGCTTGGCGCTGTGCTTCTTCGAACGCAACCAGCGAAAGCGCACCGGCCTCATAGAGAGCTTTGCTGCGCTCTAGAGCTTGTTCTTGCGTGAGAAGATCCTTTTCCGCTTGTTCAATCAACAGATTTTGTTGTTGGATGAGAGCAGTTTGGGGAGAATTATAAGCAGCTTGCTGCCGCTGTCCTTCCAAACTGGTAAGCTGTGCTTTTAAGACGTCAATTTGGTTTTGAAAATCTGAAATCTCAAGCTCCACCAGCAGCTGCCCTTTGCTGACGTATTCCCCGTTTTCGACGTGCAGTGCTTTGATTTTGCCATCGATCGCATTAAAGAGCGAAGATTCATTCAAGGACAGGACTTGCGCTTCTTCCGTAAATCCTTTTGAAAACTCCCCAGGATGTACCGTTAAGACTTTACCGTTCAGCGGTAAAGCTGATGAGACGACAATCCCCGCAATAATCAGAAGCGCAATCGAACTCACGATTAGAATTTTTTTGGTTAGCCCCTTGTTCCGGTTCTGCCCAATCATTTTATTGGTAACCTGCGTTGGAGTAGAATTTGACATTAAAGTTCCCTCCTTGATCTAGACTAAGCATAAGCTTTACTCTTTGGTGGCCATGATTTCAACGAAGGGTAGTTTTTTAATCCTGCGTTGCGCCCGGGTTTGGGCAATCCACATGGAAAAGACCGTGCCTGCCGCAGCACCGACCAGGGCAGAAAGAGGAAGCTGCGCCGGAATGGAATATAAATCAGTGCTTAGGGCTTGAACCATACCTGCAAGCAGAGCATAGGAAAGGGGGATCCCCAGGAGAATGCCAAGCAGGGTTAAGATCCATTGCTCAGAAGTAATCACCCGCAGGACTTCCTTAGGTGTCAGACCGAGAACCCGCAGCGAGGCAAGTTCACGCTGTCTCTCTGAGAGGGTAATAATACTGGAATTAAAAATAAGCGCAAAACCGGCGATTCCGGCCAGAATGGCAAAGATATAGGTAGTAAAACCATAAGAGCCCATCATCTCAAGGACTTTTGCTTTACTTTCCTGGCTATCTTCAACGGAGGAAACCTGGCTCGCGTCCCGGTATTTGGTTTTAAAAGAACTTCGCTCAACCGGATCCATTTGAATCAACATCGAGGTGCTGATATCACCTTGCTGCAGGAAATTTTGCAGGGCCTCAATTTCCATGAAAGCATTAAGACCAATGTACTGCGGAACGACTCCTTGAACGACTAAGCTCTCTTCCTTTGATCCGATCATCTCGCGGCGAAGCGGACTTTCAACCGTTAGTAAATCTCCGGCTTTAACCTGCAGAAGATTGGCTAAACGATCGGAAAGCAGAATTCCGCCGGTTGGCACGGCAACTTTTTGCTCATTTTTGTCTAAGATATTATAAAGTGTAACATCAAGCGGCAAACCCATAATGGCAACTTCTTTTTTTAGCCATTGATTTTTTAAAGTTGCCGGGACTTCTAAAACAGGTTCGATTTTGGAAATCCCGGGTTCATGAGCAAGTGTATGAAGCGTCGCTTTCGTAGAGATTGGCCCGGTAAGGGAAAGCTTGAGATCGTAAGTTTGCACTTTATCAAACTGGTCGGTAGTCAGTGTATCTATCATACCTTGCATAGACCAGGAAACCGTCATCAGACAAAAAACGACAGCCATGCCCAGGATAGTAAATAAGCTGCGCACGGGAGCACGTGTCACGTTGCGGATCCCCATTTGTGCTTGGGAGGAAAGTTTTGTCCACAGCCAGGTTATTCGTTCGATAAGTGTTTTATGTGTGGAACCGGGGGCAGCAGGGCGCATGGCATCAGCGGGTTCCAGGCAGAGAATATTGAGGCTGCCTTTAATACCGCTGAAGAGACTGAAAACCAGGGCAAGTGCAATCCCCAGGATGAGGTGTTTTAAAGAAAAGGTACCATGCAAACCGGGCAAGGCAAAAAATTCCTGATACAGTGAAGTCAACGGATAGGATAAGGCAATGCCGGCTAACCCCCCCAGAATTCCTCCCAAACTGCCAATGATCAGAGGGTAGGAGAGATAGTGCAGGATTATTTCCCGGTTTGTGAAGCCAAAAGCCTTTAGTATGCCAATGATCCCTCTTTGTTGCTCGATCATGCGAATGAGCATGGTATAAAGGATAATTGAAGCTACCCCAAGAAAAACAACCGGGAGGGTTTTAGTCATCCCTCTCAGTGAATTCAATTCACTGCTCAGGATGGCATGGCTGGTTTGATCCTCTCGGGGAATAATGCTTTGGACACCATATCGTTTAAGGTCGGTTTGCAGTGTATCTTTAACGTCATTAAAATCAGCTGCCGGCTGTAGGGTGAAAACAATATCATTTACCTGACCGGATTCCTTAATCAGGGCTTTGAGCGAATTAAGCGGGATATAGGCAATTCCAAAGGTTTTAGGATCCGGATAAAGATCCTGGGCGGTTTTCATGCTATAAATAAACTCCGGACTTTGGGCTAAGCCTACCAAGGTAAAGCTGACCCTTTTTCCTTCCAAAATCAAAGTTAAGGTATCTCCGAGGGAAAGGTTATTAGCGCCATAAAACTTCGGATCTATGATAATTTCCGCGGCATGTTCATCGGGTAACCGACCGCGGGTAATTTGAAGCCGATTTAAGCCGTCGGAGCTTGACAGATTCATGGATACGAGACGAAGTGAGCGATTAGGCCCGCCTGTTTCTTCTTTATAGATATTAACATCTTTAACGATCCGACCCTCAACTTGCGCGATACCCGGCAGATCGGCTAAATCTTTAACTTTATTTTCAGGGTAGCCGGTTAAACGGATAAAGCCATCCGCAAAGTTCGTTTGCTCGTAAAAGCTCTCTTGCGAACTTTCTAAGTTCTCCAGGATAACGGACATACAGGTAAAGGACATCAGGCCGATGGCAATAACAACTATGCAAGCAAGATAGATCCCTTTATTATCTTTAATTTCCCTTAGGAGTTTTTTCCGCAAGACTACCATGACAGTTCCTCCGGTGCAAGGGGCTGTTCATTAATTATCACGCGCTCCATGGCACCATCTTTGAGATAAAATACCCGATTTGCCATTTTTGAAACTTCTACGTTATGGGTAATAACGAGAATCGTCATCTGATAGTCTTGATTTAGCCGTTTCAGCACCTTGAAAACCTGAATTCCGGTTTGAACATCCAAAGCTCCCGTCGGTTCGTCACAGAGGAGAAGAGCAGGTTTTTTTACGATCGCCCGGGCAATAGCTACCCGTTGCTGTTCCCCGCCGGAAAGCTGGGATGGAAAATGATCGCCTAAGCTGCCCAGGCCGACATCCTGGAGAACCGTTTCAATCTTGAGGTGGTCAGGTGCCAGTTCTGCTGCCAATTTGACATTTTCATAGGCGGTCAAATTGGGCATCAGGTTATAGTGCTGAAAAACAAAGCCTACTTCATTGCGGCGGTAAAGAGTGAGTTCTGCTGCACTTGCTTCATGAAGGGGTTGCTCTTTGTAATATAGCTCACCGGCTGAAGGCAGCATCATACCTCCAATAATGTTGAGCAGCGTCGTTTTGCCTGAGCCGCTGTATCCGATGACGACAATGAATTCTCCTTGCAGCACTTGGAAATCTATTCCCTTTAAAACCTCAGTTTTCACTGTTCCGGTTATAAAGGTCTTCCGGATCCCTTTTCCTTCGAGTAGGATTGTCAAGAGAATTTACCTCCCGGGACAATTTATTGACTCATTTAACACACGAGCAGAGCCTATTCGCACTTATTAGTGTAACTATTATATCAAAAATGAACCGGTAATAGAGAGGAAGATTTATATCCCTCTCTATTTTTAAGTTTTTCTTTGATAGTAATCTACTTATTTTTCACTAAATATCTTTTTTTTCATATTATATTAAAATGGTTGAATTGAAAACAAGTTGGAGGTGAAATATATGGAAGATCTTTTTGGTGAAAAGGTTGAACTTAAAAAAGGTATTATAAAACAAGACCTAGAAAATCTTCCTTGGACAGGTAAACCCATAAGAGTCGAACGCTTTTATTTCATGCCTCCTGAATTTAGGTTTGCATATACCGTTTTAAAAAATTCAGGCCATTTCAATCCAACTAGGGAAAAAAAACCCAAACAAAAGATGCCGATGAAAAATTATCAAAACATTGATTTATCTTGCTGCGGATTAATCAGTTTGATTGAAAATTTGTTAAAGTAAAGATAAATCATTTACAAAAATCATCTAGTTTGTTAATTTAATAAAACGGTATTGCTTAATGCGATTCCGTTTGTTTTTATGACAAAACATTAAAGCCATATTCTGCGATAAGCCTTTTAAGCTCATCAATATACCTTGAAGCAATGCCGCTGAGAACAGCTTTTGAATTTGTTATCCAACCAACAGTCATCCTTTCCTCAGTTTCCAACGGTATGGCAATAATATTGCTGCCGTTTAAATCACTGCTTAAAACACCTGTGCAGATTGTGTATCCGTGCAAACCGATGAGCAAATTGAACAAGGTGGCCCGGTCACTGACCCGGATGCTTTTCTTACGATAAACAGTACTTAAGATTTCCTCCGAAAAATAAAACGAGTTGAATTCTCCTTGTTCGAAAGATAGACACGGATAATTCTCCAGGTCCTCCAGGGTAACGAAGCTTTTTATAGCCAATGGGTTTTCAGAGCTGACAAAAACGTGCGGGCTGGCAGTAAATAACGGATTGAACGTAAGGTGATTTTCACGCAGGAGTTTTGTGATAACCTTTTCGTTAAAACTATTTAAATAGAGGATCCCTATCTCGCTGCGCATGTTCTTAACATCCTCTATAATTTCATAAGTACGTGTTTCACGCAGAGTAAATTCATATTCTTCAACATCAGTCTGACGCACTAAGTTCACAAAGGCGTTCACTGAGAATGCATAATGCTGAGTAGAAATAGAGCATAAGCGCTTTGATGGTTTTTTATCCTTGTAACGCTGCTCGAGAAGCTCAACCTGTTCCACGACTTGACGCGCGTAGGAAAGAAATTCAGCACCATCAATGGAAAGGGCTATCCCTTTTGTGGAGCGGCTAAAAATTTCAATACCAAGTTCAGCTTCAATTTCCTTAATTGCATTGGAAAGACTTGGCTGGGAAATGAAAAGTTGTTTTGCTGCTTCACTAATCGAGCCACATTCCACTGTTTTGATGATGTATTTTAATTGTTGTAATGTCATTGTTATCACCTATTTATCTTTTTGAATTTATGAATCCAAATCCATCATACTATAGTTCAGGCGGCAGTATAAAGGCTATTCAATCCCAAAGCAATACCATTAACATCTACCCTGCTTAGAAGATTGCTGAATCGAATATGCTAACATTTTCTTGACGGTATCAAACAGGATAACGTATAATATACTAAATAGATTGTACAAGGCTTTTTTACTT
>CAYWSF010000106.1:2025-6217 GCA_964460725.1 uncultured Desulfosporosinus sp. | reverse complement strand
TTCAACCATAGCTTGAACCATAGATAGACCAGGCTGGGATAGAATCACATCCCGCATCCTATTTTGGTAAGCCTGTTTATCTGACTGAATCCTTAAGGCATGGACTGCCGGGCCTTTTCCAGTATTTAACATCCTAACTTGTAAAGATGTTTCGTCCGCTACAATGCCCATTTGACCGCCTAAAGCATCAATTTCGCGCACTAAATGCCCCTTAGCCGGACCGCCCAGTGATGGATTGCATGGCATATGGGCAATTGTATCCAAGTTTAAAGTGATCAACAAAGTATTGCACCCCAGGCGGGCTGCAGCCAAGGCCGCCTCACAGCCGGCATGCCCGGCTCCGACTACAATAACATCGTATTTTCCAGCAAAGTATTCCAACATGCATCCTACTTTCCGATACAAAATCGAGAAAAAATATTTTCCAGCAGGGATTCCTGAACATTGTGTCCCGTTATCTCCGACACACTATTTAAAGCTTCACGAATATCAATGGAAAGTATATCCCACGGCATTCCGCCTTTAATACTATCCGCTGCCTGTTCCAAAGCCGTATGGCAGCGTTCTAATGCAGCGATCTGTCGTACATTGGAAAGCAGTGCCTCTGTTGCCGGGACAGCCTCTCCCTGATAAACCCTTCTTTTAATCTCCGCTTCCAGCTCTTCAAACCCCCTGTGCTCAAAGACAGAAAAAGGAATCCATCGCCTATTTTGATATTCCGGAATTATTTCCTGATCTTTAAACAAATCAATTTTGTTGGCAATAATAATTACCTTCTCGCCGTACATCTCCAAAATATGATACTCGTCTTTTGTTAAGGGGAGGTTAGCTTGTACCACTAATAAAATCAGTTCCGCCGTTTGCAAGGCTTTCCACGTTCTTTTAACCCCAAGACGTTCCACAAGATCCTGACTTTCGCAGATACCGGCAGTATCCACCAGTTTGAGCAGTATACCACCTACACTGACTGATTCTCTAATTTCGTCACGTGTTGTTCCCGGAATATCCGATACGATCGCTCTTTCTTCTTGAAGTAAAGCATTGAGCAGACTGGACTTTCCCACATTCGGCCGCCCAACAATAACCGTTTTTAAACCGTCCCTGAGGATTTTTCCCGTTTTGCTTCCTTTTAACAGAAGCCTGGTATCTGTTAAGGCCTCATTCACCCTATTTCTCAAAGTTTCTCGATCTAAAGTTTCAACATCATCTTCGGGAAAATCAATCCCGGCTTCGATAAATGCCAAGGTTTCTAATATTTTCTCTCGTAAATTAAGAATACTTTCCGAAAGCCCGCCGCTAAGTTGGTTAAAAGCTAAATTGGCCGCCGTTTCCGTCCGCGATGAAATTAAATCAATGACCGCTTCCGCTTGAACTAAGTCCATCTTACCGTTGAGAAATGCTCGTTTGGAGAATTCACCAGGCTCAGCCAACCGTGCACCGTGCCGGATACAAGCTTCTAAAATTCGCTGGGCGACAAAAGGTCCGCCATGACAGTTAATTTCATAAACTTCCTCTCCCGTATATGAAAAAGGTGCTAACATTCTGCCGATCAGCACTTGGTCCAGTACTCGCCCTTCATCCATAAAAACACCAAGGGTGAGCGTAAAATTTTCCTGCCGAGACCAACGTGCCATATTATGAGGTTTAAAACATTTCTCAATTATATTTTCCGCTTCAGAGCCGCTTAATCTTAAAATATGAATACTTGCTTCACCCATTGCCGTAGCCATAGCAACTATTGTATCGTTCAAAACGGATCATCTCCATATAGAAAAATTGGATTATTCTTATTATCTTCTGAATACTACCTAAACAATACACAAACCTTTGTGATATTCTTTAGGACTCACTTTTGCCGTCCTGACGGGTTAGGCCAAACCCTCCAGCTTAATGTAATCACCCTTGTTTTGGATACCCCTGACACGATAGACCCCCTGCTCATAGTACACCAAGTCATTAGGTTGATAAGCATGCCGCTGATTGTGTATACTTCGTCTGCCCTTAGAGAGCTTTTACCCACGATATTAATTCAGATTCTCCGTATTCAAGATGTAAAGACTCTGCCGCTTGCGCAAACTCTAAGCGACGGATGCTCCCTGCTTATATAAAAAACTTGGCTAGCCCCAGACCAAAAAACACCGGTGCTAGCCAAGTTTTTATTTGAACATACGGAAGTCTGCCACTTATGGTCGGATGATAATTACTTAAGAATACTAAATCGCCTGACCTAAGCAATCATTTTATACCCTTTTTCGAAAAATAACCACATGCCTGTTAGAATCTGCACCTTCACTAATAGTCGAAATTCCAGCTTCATCTTGTAATGAAGTATGAATTATCCGCCGTTCATAAGGGTTCATCGGCTCTAAAACAACCTTTGTTCCGGTTCTCTTAACCTTTTGTGATAATCTTTTGGCAAGACGCACCAAGGTCTCTTCGCGGCGTAATTTATATCCTTCCACATCAACAATAAGACGAACACGTTCCGATAATTTTCGCGAAACGGCTAAATTAGTTAGGTATTGAAGTGCTTCTAATGTATCACCACGTCGTCCGATTAGAAGCCCAAGCTCATTTCCGGTTATATCAATATGCCAGTGTTCTCCATCCTTACTCACTTGGATATTCGTTTCCACGCTCATAGCCTGACAAATATCTTTAATAAAATTTTCTGCCAATTTGCCGGGGTTATCTTCATAAGAAACACGAACTTTTGCCAAGCGCGTTCCAAAAAGTCCAAATAAACCTTTTTTGGCAGGTTCTTCTAAGACTTCAATTGTTACAACATCGCGATCTACACCTAACTCTGCTACCCCGGCAGTAATCGCTTCTTCAACCGTCTTTCCAGTTTTTTCTGCAACCCTCATGATCGATCCTCCTCACGTCTTCCAGGTTTAACCTATACGACACTCTTACTTTGGCTAGCTGCTATTTTTTTATTTATATAAAGTTGTTGAAGAATCGAAACTATGTTCATTGTTACCCAATACAAGGCCAAACCTGACGGCACGGTGGCGGCATAATATATAGCATGGTTTTTTGCGTTGGATCCGTAGTATTTGGATTCGAAAGTTTCGTTTGCAGGAAAGTCGTCACCCCAGCAAAAAGTGGCAATATCAAATGGTATGATAAACCAAAACCATAGGACTTTGTAAGATCAAAGTAGAGAAACGTAGCTGCAGCAATAGATTCATAGGGAAAATTAATTAAGGCTTTATATAATGCATAGAAAATTGGCAACTGAATAAGAAGCGGGAGACATCCTCCCATGGGATTAATTTTATTGTCCTTGTAAAACTCCATCATTGCTGCATTAGCTTTTTCCTTATTATTTTTATATTTTTCTTGTATAGCTTTCATTTTTGGTTGTAGATCAACCATTTTACGCATTGAGAACATCTGCTTATAAGTTAAAGGATAAAGTAGAATTTTTATAATAATTGTCAGAAGTATGATGGCTATGCCGTAATTGGGAAAACCAATCCAAGCAGAGAAACTATATAATGTTTCCAACGAACTAATCATTGCTTGAACAAAAATATCCACAAAAAAAATCCTCCTTAAACTGGGTCATACCCCCCCGGGTGAAACGGATGACATTTCAAAATACGCTTAATTACTTTCCACATTCCTTTACTCAAACCATATTTCTGTATAGCCTGAACAGAATACTCCGAACAACTGGGATAAAAGCGACATGTTTGTCCTTTCAGAGGTGAAAGAACTTTCTGATATAGACGAATAGTCATAACTGTTAAACGTTTCATAAATTATATCAATCACCTTTATTTTAAGGCATTTGCCCTTTTCAACATATTCATGATACTCTCTTCGACCTCTGAATAGGAAACTCCTTTTATCCGCGGTCTGGCAATAAGAATTATTTGAATATCATTCTTAATATCCGGCAAATGAAGGCGGATAACCTCTCGCATAAGTCTTTTGGCACGATTTCTCTGAACTGCGTTGCCAACTTTTTTTGATGCAATAAAACCAAAACATTTTGGACCTTTTATTACATAAATAGCAACATGCTTTGCTGAATAATTTTTTCCTTGCGCAAAAACTATTTTGAAACTCGATTTTTTGCGCAAGCGAAATTTTTTTTTTAGCATAACTCCTCCCAGTTTACATATGTTCAATCAATTATTCAATCAATGCTATTTTAACTTATAATGGCTTTATTTAAACG
>CAYWSF010000106.1:0-1925 GCA_964460725.1 uncultured Desulfosporosinus sp. | reverse complement strand
TGTCAAGAGAAGATTAAGATGTTGATGTTATTTAAAGAAATATTACTAAAAATTACTTAAAAACAAAGAGTATGCTTGTTGATAACCTCACGGAAACTTGTTATTATGTTCGTATGAAATAAAATTATTTTAGTTTTTTCATAGTTTAGTAGTTATTTATCTGAGTTATCCACAAATGTGCATAAGTTTGTGTATAACTTTTTTATTGTTATTACTTTTGCTTCTTTTCCTATTTTTTTGTATTCTTTATTGAAGAAAAGGGAGGTACGTTCATGCCACCACTTATCTCACCCGAATTATTGTGGCAGGAAACACTGGAAAAGCTCAAGACGGAACTATCTTCATTAAGCTTTGACACATGGTTTAGTTCAACCAAGCTTTTTCTCATTGATGGCGATGAGTTTGTCATTAGTGTTCCCAATGAATTTGCCAGGGATTGGTTAGAAGGTCGCTATGCCTCTTTAATCCGCTCTTCCATTCAATCCATTGTTGGACATCCTGTCAATCTGAATTTCATTATCCCCTCAATGGAAGTAAAATATCCGCAGGATCCGAATCCCGCCGCGCCGGTTGCTCCAATTACCACCAAACCATCCAAAAGTTTTTCCAGATGTTTGAATCATAAATATACTTTTGATACATTTGTCATTGGAAACAGCAACCGATTCGCTCATGCGGCAGCTTTAGCTGTTGCAGAATCACCAGCTAAATCTTATAATCCTCTCTTCATTTATGGCGGAGTTGGTTTAGGAAAAACTCATCTCATGCATGCCATTGGTCATCATATTCTTCAACGATCACCAAATACCAAAATACTTTATGTAACCAGTGAAAAATTTACCAATCAACTGATTGATTCAATCAGAGATGAAAACTCGCTTGAATTTCGTAAGCAATACCGAAACGTAGATATCCTATTAGTCGATGATATTCAATTTTTGGCAGGCAAAGAGCGAACTCAGGAAGAATTCTTTCATACATTTAATGAGCTTTATGAAGCTAACAAGCAAATAATTATTTCTTCCGATCGCACTCCCAAAGAAATTCCCACCTTAGAAGATCGATTACGTTCGCGTTTTGAATGGGGTTTAATTACAGATATTCAGGCCCCCGATTTAGAAACTCGCATCGCAATTTTGAGAAAAAAAGCACTGCTGGAAAATCTTCAGGTTCCTAATGAAGTAATGGCCTATATAGCTGATAAAATAAACTCCAATATTCGCGAACTTGAAGGAGCGCTCATTCGAGTGATGGCTTTTGCTTCCCTCAGTTCTATTCCCATAACCACAGAAGTTGCAGTAGAAGCTTTAAAGGATATTTTACCGGCTAATAATACTAAGGAAATAACCATCGAAATGATCCAACAAACTGTGGCTAAATATTTTAATTTATCGCCCAGTGATTTTAAGAGTAAAAAAAGAACTCGTGACATAGCTTTTCCAAGGCAGATTGCCATGCACCTTGCGCGCCAACTTACGGATTGCTCCTTACCAAAGATCGGTGAAGAGTTTGGTGGCAGGGATCATACCACTGTGATGCATGGTAATGATAAAATTTCACAAGCTATATCTAAAGATCCGTCGTTAGAAAAACAAATTAATGAAATAATTCAACGCCTAAAATCTGAGTAAAGAATAATTTTGCATGATCCATGTGTATAACTCTTTGTTAATTCTTTGTATAACTTTTATTTTCAGCCGCGCTTAACCGGCTTAAATAAAAAATAATTATAACATGTGGACGAATGAAGAATTTTTTATTCATTTGTCCACATGTTTTTCAATCTTCTTTTTTGAGCAGTATAGTATTATTTATCTGCTTATCCACAAGTTGACAAGCCATACTACTACAACTACTATTATATTTATCTTATTATTAATATGAGCATCAAGGATAATTTAGAACCAGTGAGGATATTTTTTTAG
>CAYWSF010000105.1:0-6248 GCA_964460725.1 uncultured Desulfosporosinus sp. | reverse complement strand
GCAAACTTTGAATTTTTAGCGTTTTGCAACCGTGTCCCAGTATGTTCGTTCATCCTTTATATGTTTTCCTCATTTATGTATTTTCCTTATTATATTCCCCATAAATTAACCCGTGCATATTATGGAGCAGACACGGAGGCGATAATATGTACGATGGGGAGCTGTCAGTTTGGCGAACTTCTATGGAGAATGGAACACAGTGTCTGGGAGAAGAACAGTATCTTAAAGCCGAAGGTTATTTTTCACAGGCCCTATTAAAGGCTTATCAAATAAAAGTTCCTGCAATCATTGCCTTCACGTTACGCCTGTTAGCTACCGCAAGAGAACGCTTAGGCGACTTGGAGCTTGCAGAAGAAGGTTTCCAGAAAGCATTATGTATTTGCCAGGAGATTAAGAATGCTAAAGGGATGGCGGAAGCCTGGGCTGGGTTAGCCAGTGTCTCAGTGAAAAAGGGGTGGCTGCGGGAAGCCTGCAATAAGTATGAGCAAGCGATAGCCATTTATCCGGATTCATCTTCGCCAATAAGGTTGGGTATGCTTTATGCAGACCTTGGTCAAGTATATGCCGGTCTGGAAGATTGGAATGGGGCTAAGAAAGCCTATACACAGGCACACGAAATATGTCGTTCTTATGGATTTCCTAAAGGGGAAGCAGAGTTGGATGTTTTGTTGGGCGAATTATATCTGCGACAGGAAAAAAAAACCGAGGCTGCAGCCTATTTAAAGCTTGCTTGTCAGATTTTTGCTCAAATAAAAGATATAGCCGCTTTAGCAAACACGCTTCAATATTTGGCTTTAGTTTACTTTGAACAAAATAGAATTCATTTGGCTTTTGAATGTCAACAAAGAGCAGTCGCTCTCTGTTTGAAATGTGATACAAGAAATGTTTTTAGTGAAAGCTGTTATTTCTTAAGTGTTATAGAACAACTATTAGAAAGTTACGAAGAAGCAAAATATTACCTGGAATTGTCAATCCGCTTTTATCCCAAACAGGATTTAGATCTTGCTTTGCGCTATCAAAGTTTAGCCGGTCTATTCTTTCTTTCTCTGGATTTTACAAAGGCGGAAATCTATTATTTTAAAGCCCTGAGTCTTTACAAGAAGACCGATGATGTGCGATGTGGTGAAATTTATGAAGCGTTGGCTACACTTAACCAAATTCGGGAACGCAAGTTAGAGCCGTTTAATTCTAAAGAAGAGATAACGGAAAACAACTTCAAATTATATGGAGAGTTTACTTTAGCAGCTTTAATTCGTTTAGCTGAATTGTACGAAAAACAACGAAATTTCCGGGATGCCTTAGCCTGTTACTGGAAAGCACTGGAAATGGCGCGGGATGCCGAAATGACGACTGACTGGATTGAGATGAGAGTACAACGAGTTTCCAAACGCTTGCGCCGTAAGAAGCTAAAGAAATAATTTTATAATGAAACTTGGCTCAAGGAGGGCATCTCTGCTTAGAGATGCCCCTTCCCATTTCTGGAAAATAAAATATGGATATGCTTTATCTTGACTCGTTGGGCATATACTCAATTATAACCCATAAATATAACTCACAAGTTTGGTTGCTATCGAGAAGGGAGGGCTACCATGGAAGTTATAAATTGGTTGCGCGAATACCGCGAAGTAGAGGCTGGCCTGGCATGGAACGGAACTTTCGCAGACTATTTACAAATGGTTATCAATAAACCCATATTAGCACAACATGCACATGCTCGAATTTATGAGATGATCAAAGCAGCCGGTGTTGATACAGTTGGGGAGCATAAAAAGTATAATTTCTTTAATAAAGAACTTTTTGGCCTGGATAAAACCCTGGAGCATCTTGTTGAAGAATATTTTCATAGTGCAGCCAAGCGTTTAGACGTTCGGAAACGTATTTTACTGTTAATGGGACCGGTAAGTGGCGGTAAATCAACCATCGTTAGTATCTTGAAGCGAGGACTGGAGGAATTCACCAGAACAGATGAAGGAGCGGTTTATGCTATTGACGGCTGCCCGATGCATGAAGAACCCTTGCATTTATTGCCTGTGTCTCTTCGTCCGCAATTTGAAAAATTATACGGCATCCGGATCGAAGGGAATCTCTGTCCGGTATGCCGCTTGCGTTTGGATGAAGAATTCGGGGGCGAAGTTGAACGTTTCCCTGTCAAACGGATTGTTTTTTCTGAGGAGCAACGGGCAGGTATTGGCACATTTACCCCATCCGATCCAAAGTCGCAGGATATTGCGGACTTAACCGGCAGTATCGATTTTTCGTCAATTACGGAATATGGGTCAGAATCCGACCCGCGTGCCTATCGTTTTGACGGCGAACTAAATAAGGCTAACCGGGGCTTGATGGAATTTCAGGAGATGCTGAAATCGGATGAAAAGTTTCTCTGGAATCTGCTTAGTCTCTCTCAGGAAGGGAATTTTAAAGCCGGGCGCTTTGCTTTGATTTCCGCTGACGAACTGATTATTGCCCATACTAACGAAAATGAATATCAGGCTTTTATCGCCAACAAAAAAAATGAAGCCTTGCAGTCCAGAATTATCGTGATGCCGATTCCTTATAACCTCAAAGTCAATGATGAAATTAAAATTTATGAAAAATTAATTAGTCAAAGTGACATTCGCAATGTGCACCTAGCGCCCCATAGTTTGTGGGCAACCTCAGTTTTCAGTGTTCTTTCCCGTTTGAAGCCATCCAAAAAACAAGGGATGGATCTTGTGAAAAAGATGCGCATCTATGATGGTGAAGATGTAGAGGGATTTAATCAGAAGGATATTAAAGAGCTGATGCTCGAAGGCGAAGAACAAAATGAAGGCATGGATGGCATTGATCCGCGTTATGTAATCAACCGCATTTCGACGGCTTTAATACGCGATGAACATCAATGCATTAATGCCTTGGATATTTTGAGAGCCCTAAAAGACGGTCTTTCGCAGCATACTTCAATTCGCAAAGAGGATAAGGAAAATCTGCTTAATTTGATCGGCGTAGCACGCCGTGAATATGACGAAATGGCTAAGAAAGAAGTGCAGAAAGCATTTGTTTATGCCTATGAAGAATCGGCCAAGTCCCTATTAAACAATTATCTGGATAATATCGAAGCCTACTGTAATTCTTCAAAACTGTCTGACCCAATCACCGGTGAAGAGATAGCACCGGATGAACAATTAATGCGCAGTATTGAAGAACAAATCGGCGTTTCGGAAAATGCTAAAAAAACTTTCCGTGAGGAAATCCTGATTCGCATCTCCATGTATGCCCGTAAGGGTAAGACCTTTGATTATTCTTCCCATGAAAGGTTAAAAGAAGCAATTGAAAAGAAACTGTTTGCGGACCTGAAGGACGTTGTTAAGATTACGACATCTGCCGAGCATCCGGATCAGGAACAATTGTTAAGAATTAATAATGTGATGGATCGGCTTGTTAATGAGCATGGATACTGCCCAATCTGTGCCAATGAGATCATGAAGTATGTCGGGGCCCTCCTTAACCGTTAGCAAGAAAGGGAGGGATAAGCGTGGCTAATGACATTATTGTCAGTCGTGATGACTGGAGTTTAAACCGCAAGGGGCATCTTGACCAAACAAGGCACAAGAAAAAAGTGGAAGAAATCATTAAGCAGCAACTGGGCGATTTAATCGTCGACGAAAGCATTATCTTAAGTGATGGCAAGAAAAACACAAGGATTCCCATGCGTTCTCTGCAAGAATATCGCTTTCGCTATGACTTCAATAAAAAGAATCATACCGGGCAAGGAAACAAAAAGATGATCCCCGGAGAAATCATCGGAAGTGAACAGGCTAAGGGCAAAGGCGCGCCGGGGGGCGGCGCCGGTGAAGAGCCAGGTGAGGATATTTATGAAGCAGAAGTAACGTTTGAAGATATAGCCAATATCCTGTTTGAAGAATTAAAACTTCCCAATTTGGATGATAAAAAACGGCCGCTGATTGCCCATGACCGTCCCGAGTTTAATGATATTCGCAAAAAAGGACTCATGGCTAATGTAGATAAGAAGCGAACATTGCTGGAAAGTATTAAACGGCAGTCCTTTTCGCAGAAACAAACCAAAGATGCCAGATTGCGCATTACCCCGGAAGACTTGCGCTTCAAAACGTGGGAGGCGCGACCGAATTTTGAAACCAATGCGGTTATTTTAGCAATGATGGATACCTCCGGTTCGATGGGACAATTCGAAAAATACATTGCCAGAACATTTTTCTTTTGGATGGTTCGCTTTCTGCGCGTGAAATATGAAAATGTAGAGATTCGTTTTCTAGCGCATCATACGGAGGCCAAGGAAGTAACCGAGACGGAATTCTTTACGCGCGGGGAAAGTGGCGGTACCCGTTGTTCCTCAGTATATCAATACGCTTTAAATTTAATTGAAAGTGAATACCCAGCGGCCCACTATAATATTTATCCGTTTCATTTTACAGATGGTGACAATCTTGGCTCTGATAATGCCAGGGCCTTGGAGCTGATGAATCGTTTGGTTGAAGCAAGTCGGGTTGTCGGTTACGGGGAGATCTTAAGATCACATTATTCCAGCACCTTAATATCAACCTTGAAACAGATTACAGATCCAAAACTACGCTTAGTGACAATAAAAGATCGGAACGAGGTATACGTCGCCCTAAAAACGTTTTTTTCCGAAAAACTAGAATAGGTAGGGGGTAGTTATGGACAATGAAATGCGAACATTAAACACCATAGCGCAGGATATCGCTCAAGTTGCCCGTGGCATGGGACTGGATTTCTATCCGGTGAATTTCGAAATCGTACCGGCCGAAACCTTATATACCTTTGGAGCCTATGGAATGCCGGTGCGCTTTACGCATTGGAGCTTCGGAAAAGCTTTTTACCGGATGAAAACTCAATATGACTTGAACTTGAGTCGTATTTACGAACTGGTAATTAACACCAATCCTGCCTATGCTTTTTTACTGGAAGGTAATCATTTAACCCAAAATAAGCTGGTGATCGGGCATGTTTATGCCCATGTCGACTTCTTTAAAAACAATTACTATTTTTCACGTACGCCTAAGGATATGATTGAACGGATGGCTGCCCATGCCGAGCAAATTAGAAATTATGAATTGCAGTATGGCAGGGAATTGGTGGAGAAAACCTTGGATGCGGTCTTGTCAATTCAGGAACATGTGGATTATCGCGCCCACATTGGCCCCAGTAACCTTATTAATAATGAATTGAAGAGCATGGAGGAACAAAGTAAGTCTGGTTCTCAAACAAAGACACGCCTAAAAAGAACATCTTTACCTTATGAAGATTTATGGGAAGATCTATTGATAGATGATGGTAATCCCTTGTCTCAACCGGAATATGAAGATCTTTTACTCTATATTATGAAGTTTGCACCTGGGCTCGAAGAGTGGCAAAGGGATATTGTCAGTATAGTGCGTGAGGAATCGCTCTATTTCTATCCACAAATTGAGACAAAAATTATTAATGAAGGATGGGCAACATTCTGGCATGCCAGAATCATGCATGAACTTGAACTTACTGAAGCTGAATCTGTGGAATTTGCACTTATGCACAGTCAAGTCGTTCAGCCCGCACGGCTGGGACTCAACCCGTATTATTTGGGTGTAAAAATATGGGAAAGTCTTGCGAAAAGAAAACCGCTGGATGATCTTTTTGAGATCCGGGAGACAGAACACGATCTTTCATTCATCAATAATCATTTAACGCGCGAATTGGTTGAAGAGCTCAATTTATTTAACTTCCGTAAGGCTGGCGCTCACTGGCAGGTCACGGAAAATCAATGGGAAAAAGTAAGAGACAATTTAGTACAGCAGCTTATAAATAGTGGAAACCCCCGCATAGTAGTCCTTGAAGGGGATTATGAGGGTAAAGGAGGGCTTTATCTCCAACACCGTCATGAAGGAATTGACCTCGATATTGTTTATCTTGAGAAAACTCTTGCGCTTGTTCAATTTCTCTGGGGTAAAGCGGTTGCTCTCGAAACAGTATTGGATGGGAAAAAAGTGATATATGAATGTATGAATGGAGCGGTTAGCCGTCGCTAGTTTTCGAAAGCCGAAGAGAAATGAAAGCTGCTTTAAAGAATATCCGGTATAAACTAAGCATAATAGATCATAAGTGTAACCTAGGCTATCGCCGGCAACTAAAGGCTTGGTGTTAGCCGGTTTTCTTTATCCCAGATTAGTAAGCAAGGAAAACGGTCCATGGTAAATGACAGATAAAATTACATAAAGTAAAGAACGATAATCTTG
>CAYWSF010000104.1:0-6259 GCA_964460725.1 uncultured Desulfosporosinus sp. | reverse complement strand
GCTGTTTTGTTTAATTATGATCATCGCTTTTAAAACACCTCAAACAGTGATATCGACTTTAGCAGATCCCTACCAGGCGGATAATCCGCAAAAAACAATTCAGCATTTTTGGAAGCTCATGGATCTCCGCCAAATTGACCTCGCCCGCGACTTATTAGTATTGCAAGAGGGTTCTTTGGACCAAAAAGAGTATCGGGAATGGGAATCCAGGTTAAATCAAGATCCACTATTGTCTTTGCAGAAATTAGAGTTTCTGAATTCGGATTCGGAGGCATCCCAAGGGGTAGTGGTACGTGTTTATTGGACATCACCAATTGAAGATGTACAGTTCGTCACATTTTCCATTAATCTAATACAATCTGAAAAAGGATGGCTGATAGAAAAAATAAAGCGTATAGACGATAAATTATTATAAACAAAACCAGCCTTAGACCAGCGCCTTAAACCAGCAAAAAGGCGACAAAAAGCGGGTGTTAATTAACCGCTTTTTGTCGCCTTTTTATTTGCAAGTACTTTACTTATTCATCAATATGGATGGCCTCTGTGGGGCAGCTTTCGGCAGCTTCCTTCGCAGACTCTTCAATATCGCTGGGAACTGGGTTCCTATAAGCTACCGCTAACCCGTCATCTTCCAGCTCAAAAACTTCCGGACAGAGGTCAGGGCATAATCCACACCCGATACAGGTATCTTTGTCTACTCTAGCAAGCATGATGTTCCTCCTTCAATTTATAAACTAGATATTATTATACCCTGGTTAAATATGTCTATACTTTTTAAACAGCAGATGATTTTTTATGATACTTAAATAATTAAACATTATATATAAGATCGTAAAACTGTTTGACAATTATTTTGGATTAGACTCGCTAAAGTTCGAAACAATTCGTGATTATAATTGCGTTTGCCCTGTTACGGAGAATACCGAAACATCCAATGATAATAAACAGACTGATAATATTCAAAAGTTCTTGGCTATAATCCTTTCTTGATCGTTTTATTCATTTTCAATTTACCCTTTTATTTACGATTTCGACATTGAAACTAACGTATAATAAAAGAACCGGAATGACATAAACTCTTAAAAGCACAAAATTTAACCGGAATACGTTAAGATAGGATGCTGTTAAATTAATGGAGAAAAATACAAAAATAATGATCGTGGATGATAATCAAAGTTTATGTAAAATACTACAGAACTACTTACAGAGCCAAGAGGACTTAATTATCGTAGGAATAGCTAATGATGGTTTGGAGGCTATAGATCTTATCCAAACTCAAGAACCGAATTTAATTATTCTTGACTTAGTTATGCCAAATTTAGATGGTTTAGGAGTATTAGAAAGAATTAATGCCCGAGGATTAATGACCCGTCCCAAAATTATTATGCTGACTGCTTTCGGACAGGAAGCTCTCACACGTCAGGCAATGATGCTCGGCGTTGATTACTTTATTCTAAAACCATTTGATCTGGATATTATCGGCAAACGGATCCGCTCATTAACCAATGATCTGCAGTCAACTGCTTCAAATATGTCATCACCTACTATGCCGGTTATGCCCACAGCTGGAAATGGAAAAAATCTTTTTATTGAAGTGACAACGATTATGCACCAAATCGGGATCCCTGCACATGTAAAAGGGTATCATTATATTAGAGAGGCAATTTTGATGGTGGTAAAAGATGTTTCTTTATTGGGAGCCGTAACCAAGGAACTATATCCGGGTATAGCAAAAAAGTTTAATACTGCACCTAGTAGGGTTGAACGTGGAATTCGTCACGCGATTGAGCTTGCATGGGAACGCGGACATGCAGATACACTTAAAAGAATTTTTGGATATTCTATGAATATTGAACGTCAAAAACCCACGAATTCTGAATTCATAGCACTGCTTGCAGATAAATTGAGAGTAATGAGTAAGGTGAGTTAGGCCAGGTAAGCCAGGTTGCTATGCACTTAGTTTGCTATTTCTAGATAAGCGATGTTACAATTATAAAGATTAGCATGACTATGAGAGCAGTTTGAAAGATGGGAACAATGTGGGTAAAATATTTTGTCTAATGGGCAAAAGCAGTTCTGGAAAGGACACCGTTTTTAAAAGCCTGATAAAAGACAAAGAACTGAATTTAAAGCCGGTCATCCCATATACGACCAGGCCGATAAGACTCAACGAAAGCCAAGGTTATGAATATTATTTTGTAGATGAAGAATTATTGGTACAGTATAGAGAAATGGGAAAAATTATTGAACAAAGAGATTACGCTACGGTTAATGGTAAATGGTCTTATTGTACGATTGACGATGGTCAAATTGATTTGTCACAGGGCAATTACTATTTGCTGATTGCGACGTTAGAATCCTATAAAAATCTTCAAAAACATTTTGGAGCAAGTAATCTTATCCCCTTGTATCTTGAAGTTGAGGATGGAGTGCGGCTGTTAAGGGCACTTGATAGAGAAAAACAACAATCTCAACCCAACTATGAAGAACTATGCAGAAGGTTTTTGGCTGATAACAATGATTTTAGTAAACAAAAATTAAGGGACGTTGGAATAAAAGAATATTATATAAATAATAATAATATAACTCAATGTATCCATAATATAAAAAATGATATTATGGAAATGCTCAAAAAATAAAGCCACAACATAGTTGTGGCTTTAAACATCTTTGGTGCGCCCGGCAGGATTTGAACCTGCGACCGCCGGCTTCGGAGGCCGTCACTCTATCCACTGAGCTACGAGCGCCTGCTTTGAACACTCAATAACTTTACTCAATATTCAGTAATTTGTCAAGATTTCTGTTTTTAAAATAATGATTTCCAAGGAACAGGGTGATTCTTTTGCGCTGGAGATCCATACGTAAATATTTTACGTTCCGCTTGTTAAAAGACTTGCTTGGGATCGTCATAGGTACGACAATAATAAGTGTTAGTATTAATACAATGATTGTTCCTAACCAAATTGCCGATGGTGGGGTTACGGGAATTGCTATTATCTTGTATTACTTATTTAGCTGGCCGATAAGTTTGACAATTCTTTTACTCAACCTTCCGCTCTTCGTTCTGGGCTTTAGAATGGTGGGACGAACTTTCTTAGTTTTTAGTATAATAGGAGTTGCCTTGTTTTCGGCCACGCTTTCTCTGACGGCTTATCTTCCGGTATTGACACATGATTTGTTGCTTGCTGTAATATTCGGAGGAGTCCTTTCGGGAATCGGAATGGGTATAATATTTCGCTCCAGAGGATCACTTGGCGGGACAGACATATTAGCAATTTTGCTTTCACGAACAACCTCTTTTAGTGTGGGTCAAATACTACTGGGAATTGATGCGGTCATTTTTCTTGGAGTAGCAATCCTGTTTCGACCGGAGATGGCTATGTATGCAATAATCTATATGTTCATAGCTACCCGCGTTGTTGATCTTGTACAGGAAGGTTTAAACCACTCCAAAGCAGTCATGGTGATTACCGCACACCCTCAGAGCATGGCTGATGAAATCATGGCAAAGCTTGACCGAGGGGTTACCTTTTTCCAAGCTACCGGTGCTTTTTCAGGGGAAGCTAAACAAGTGGTATATTGCGTATTAAACCGTGCCGAATTGTCCCAATTCAAAGAAATTATACGTAAGCAAGATGCAAAGGCTTTCGTGGCAGTTTCTGAGGTGCCTGAAGTGGTTGGGGAAGGATTTTCAGCATGGAAAGGTCACTAAGAATGTAAATATAAAAACATAAGAAGATAAGAACATAAGAAGATAAGAACATAAGAAAGATAAGAAAGATAAGGGGTTAAAGATGGGAACGAGGGATAAATCTTGTTAAAAAAGCAAAAACGCAGCCATTGGAGACGGCGGCGAAATACGTTATTATTTTTTCTTTTGATTATTTTAGGGGTAATGGCCTCTCCTTTTATCTGGCGTTTGGAACGCTTGAGCGCAGCGCAAAATGTTTACGATTTTCAAACAGTGAAAGAGGAACTCCTATGGTGGCAAGCGTATGGCGGTGTATTTAACAAACTAAACACGATCACAGATGCATCTTTATGGCTGGAACTTAATACCGGTAAGGAGAACTTAGAAGCGTACTTTGACCCCAATAACGAAAAACATCAATTCTGGTTATTTTTGCACAAAACACAAAAAGGAGAGCTCGCTGAAGCTCAAAATGTCTTAAGCCGGCTGGATAATATCCTGCTCGGTCAGCTGGGACAGGCAATGTTAGCCGTTGCTAAGGGGGATGCAGAGGAGTCAAGACGAATATTGGCAGAAACGCAACATGATTGGGATACTATGCCTAAGCGGGCACAAGTCTTGAGACATCTGACACTGGCTAAGGCAGCAATGATCAGCGGTGATCAGGCATTAACGCAAATTGAGCTCGAAGCGGCACAGCAGTTGGAACCCAACAATCCGGCCTGCCTGTTAATGGCTTTTGACAAAGCAATCGGGGAAGGACGCTGGGCAAAAGCACGGGAGCTTAGCCGAATTATCGCAACTCAAACTTGGCACCCCAAAAATACGCTGTTTGAAACAAAAAGAGCCGTGCTGGCTATTCATGAAAACAACGTGCAAGAGTTGTCTGATAGCCTTCACGCCTTAGAGGATCTGCCCCTGGGAGATGCCTGCATCGATTATGTGAATGGCGTTTATGCTTTAAGTCAAGGGCAGCTGCAGGAAGGCAAGGCTTTGCTTGAACGAGCACTGAATAGCGGTCTTGAAGGCAGTTTAAAAGCCGATGCCCAAAAATCACTTGACCAAGTGACCGCGCGACAAAATGCCGAGCGCATCTTGCGTTCTATTGTAGTTGATAATCAGGAACCGTGATTTATTTGGCCGGCAGGGCAGGTTCCTGTTTCAGATTGCTTTCCGGCGGCCAGGTACCGCTTGACTGAGCGAGCAAGTCACCGACAGGGATTAAGTTGTATCCTTTATCCTTTAGACTTTGAATGACTGTTGGTAAAGCTTGAACGGTATCCGGTGCAGAATCGGAGGCATGAAATAAGATAATGTCCCCGGCTTTAGCACCGCCCCCGGCCCGTGAACCGTTCAGCACGTTATTAACTACGGCACTTGGGCCGGGCCGTTTCCAATCCAGGGAATCAACACTCCATTGGATCACCTGGTATCCTAATTCATGAGCGGTTGATATAACCTTATTATTATAAGCACCGTTAGGTGTGCGGATTAAACGAACCGAACGACCGGTTATCCTTTCAAGAACTTGTTGAGCAGTAATAATTTCATTTTCAATTTCTTGGGCTCCCAAGGTATTGAGATCGATATGACGGTTGCCATGGGAACCAATTTCATGGCCATCAGCTACCATTCTCTCTACCAAAGGTTGATGTTTCTCTGCCCAGGGACTGGAAAGGAAAAACGTCGCGTGAATACCTTCCTGTTTGAGAATATCCAGGATTGGTTCGGCTGTTTTTTCTCCCCAACTGATGTCAAAGGTCAGGCCAATTGCCGGGGTGTTGACAGTTGCTGAATATATTGGTTTCAATTTTTCAGAAAATACAGCTGTGGCATTCTCTCGATAAGCTATCAAGACAAAGAGCAGGATTCCCCAGAGGGCGATATTCCGCCACGCCGGACGTTTAAAAATGAAAATTCGCATTTTGCATTCCTCCTTCGCTTAAGGATATTCGTTCAAAAGCCAAATCATGAAGTAAAGACAAAAAAACGCCCTAAACGGCGTTGTTAAAAATCAATAATTAATTTTCAAAAAGCTTGTAGAGAGTTTTTAAGAAAGTTTATCCATTACAAACTTATACAAATCAAATTTAAACAAAAGCTTAAGAAAAAAATGCAGAACAATAAATGAGACAACTAATAAAACAATAATGCGGATGAGGAAAAACACAACAGCAAATACCCAAGTGAAAACCTTACCTAATACTAAGGAAGAAATATAAAGACCGAGTACAAGGATGAGAAGTTTGAGTGCAATAATCCAATAATGTGAGAATTGGCTTGAACGAAATGTGTTCATAGAGCAAAACACTCCCTTCTTGACATTTAGGCTATCATATTTCATCTTTTATGTCTATAATTCCAGTATACTGTAGCAAAAAGTAGTTTTTCTGAAAATTGATTCTATATTTAGTACAAATGGCATATTTATAACACTATATTGTGTTTTTAAAACATGCAAACTTTGAATTTTTGGCGTTTTGCAACCGTGTCCCTAGTATGTTCGTTCATCCTTTCTTACGAAAATACTCTCACTTAATTTTCATACCTCCCTGTGAACTAAAAGTT
>CAYWSF010000103.1:0-6263 GCA_964460725.1 uncultured Desulfosporosinus sp. | reverse complement strand
TTACAGCCTTATATGATTCGGCAGCCTTCCATGGAACCAGGTTTGGTAGCGGGAGATCGTATTATCGTCAATCGTTTGGTGTATCGGGCGTGGGTTCCGGCAAGAGGAGATGTTGTCGTGTTTGCGTTCCCTAAAGACTTAAAGCGAACTTTCGTAAAACGAATTATTGCCGTGGAAGGCGAGATGGTCGAACTGCGTGACAATATAGTTTTTGTCAATGGGAACCCTATTGATGAACCCTATGTAAAACCCGGTGATTATCCTCCTTATGGTCCGGAAGTTGTTCCGGAGGGAAAGGTTTTTGTCTTGGGAGATAACCGGCGTGAGAGCGAAGACTCAAGGGAATGGGACTTTCTTCCTAAAAGCTACCTTTTAGGAAAAACATGGATTGTATACTACCCTTTTCAGCATTTTAGGTTTATTTAAACACATTTCATCTCTCGCCAGAGAGACTTTTTTGATTACTTTAATGTAATGTAATTTGAATCATTGACAACTTTACACTTTATGCTAAAATTTAATTGGGAATTTAGGAAATAGGAACCACGATTTGGGAGGTTTAAACAGCGGATGATGCAATTTACCGTGTTAACATTATTTCCGGAAATGTTTGCGCCTCTCCAGGAAAGCATTCTCAAACGTGCACAAGAAACAGGATTAGTTAAAATAGAGTATGTAAACTTTCGCGATTATGCCGCCAGCAAACACAAAAATGTGGATGACGTCCCCTATGGCGGGGGTGCAGGTATGCTATTAAAGCCGGAACCGATTTTTACTGCGATACGGGATTTACCTCAACCTTGTGGTAAACGAAGGATTATTCTTTTGACCCCACAGGGTGATAATTTTTGCCAGGAGAAGGCAAAGCAGTGGACTGAACAGAAGGAATTAGTTTTTATCTGCGGCCATTACGAGGGGTTTGATGAGCGAATCCGTGAGTTGGCTGATGAAGAGGTGTCCTTAGGTGACTTTGTATTGACAGGTGGGGAATTAGCTGCCATGGTCATGATTGATGCAGTGGCTCGCCTTATTCCCGGGGTGCTTGGAGAAGATGCTTCAGCCGATGAGGATTCGCACAGCATTTCACTATTGGAATATCCTCAGTATACACGTCCGGCTAATTTTGAAGGACGGTTGGTTCCCGAAGTTTTATTGTCTGGTCATCATGCGATGATTAAGCAATGGCGGAGAAAGGAGTCATTAAGACGCACTTTTTTGCGGCGCCCGGATTTGATAAAGACAGTCACATTTGAAACCGATGATTATCCATTATTGGAGGAACTCATACTTGAACACGAGGAAATTGCTGCATGGCGTCCTTTATGGAAACATCTTTGTCCGCAGCCCAAACGACGGCGGTAGCGACATTCAATCACAATTGAGCTTTATGAAGGTTCGAATCGCATATGTGGTACTAAGATTGATGAGCTGATAAATGGTTGCTCACTTTCGGGTAAGGCAGCACGGATTCGTGATGGTCGTATTGTCTAAGCATATGGGCTGGAGAAATCCGGCTCTTTTTTACTCTAGATTTTAAAGCATACTCGAATATCCTTGTTTGAGTAATAGGATATCGTAGGAGATCGTATTGATTTGCTCATTCAATTTGAGAAAGTGAAAGCTCTATATTTTAAAAAAGAGGGATATTTATGAGTATTCAATGGTTTCCAGGGCATATGGCTAAAGCAAAACGCTTGTTAATGGAACAACTTAAATGGGTAGACGTTGTTTTAGAACTTGCTGATGCTCGAATACCGGTCAGTAGTCGTAATCCTATGCTCCATAAACTGCTTGGAAATAAGCCCCAATTATTAGTATTAAATAAAGTTGATTTGGCAGATCCTGCTTGGACAACAAAATGGCTTAATTATCTGAAAGCGTCCAGTCCGGTTTATGCGGTTAGTGCAACCAAAAAGGTTGGTATTAAATATATTGTACCGGAATTGGAACGTATGATTTTAGCAAAACAGGCAAGACAAGCTGAAAAGGGAATTCGTCCTCAAATGATTAAAGTAATGATTGTCGGAATCCCGAACATTGGAAAGTCGTCATTGATTAACCAATTAACGGGTGGTGCTCAGGCAAAGGTCGGCAGCAAGCCAGGCGTAACCAGAGGAAATCAATGGGTGCGGATTCATAAGCGAGTTGAGCTATTAGATACACCGGGGATGTTGTGGCCAAAATTTGAAGATCCCGAAGTGGGGCGGAAGCTGGCTGCTCTCGGGGCAATAAAAGATGATGTGTTTGACATAGAAGAATTAGCTGTTTGGGTTATTAATTGGCTTAAGATGTACTCGCCAGATTCTTTACTTCGTTTTCAGGTCCCAGACGCAGAGGTTTCATTGGAGAGTTTAGGGCGAAAACGCGGGTGTTTGATTCAAGGCGGGCGGGTGGATACACTGAAGGCTGCTCAGATTTTCCTGCGTGAACTGCGTGAGGGTCGGCTTGGCCCAATAACAATGGATTATTTTACTGAATAAGTATTACTGAATAAGTATTCATGAATATAAGGAAAAGAGGAAAAGAGGAAAAGAGTGTGGAACTATTATCCCGGATGAATTTACGAGAGGTACAAAAAGCGTTATCGAAAGATCCGTCATCGCGAATGATTAACGCCTGTCTAAGGGACCCGCGCTTAGGAGTTCAGAAACTCGCTGAGCGTCAGCTTAAGCTGCAGAAAGCACAAGCTGTGGAAGAAATCCGTATTCAGCGAATGCTGATCGAAGAAAGGAAATTATGGCAGAAAGGATACTTATTACTGGCAGGGCTTGATGAAGCGGGGCGGGGACCGCTGGCAGGTCCTGTTGTAGCAGCAGCCTGTATACTGCCGGCACAATTTGATTTACCTGGTCTGAATGATTCTAAGTTGTTGACCGAAAGAAAGCGGGAAAAACTTTATTCTCAGATTCAAGCACAAGCGATTAGCTATGCGCTCGGAAGTGCTGAGCCGGCGGAGATTGATGCTTTGAATATTTTACAGGCGGCTAAATTGGCCATGCAGCGAGCAGTTGTGGGGTTGAAGGTTCGTCCGCATTATTTGCTGATTGACGCCCTGACTCTTCCTGCTGTTAAGTTGCCGCAACTGCCGCTTCAGGGGGGAGATCGCCTTAGTGCGACAATTGCTGCCGCCTCGATCTTAGCAAAGGTGTCACGTGATCGATTGATGATCGAACTTGATGCCCTTTATCCGGGATATGCGTTTTCTAAAAATAAAGGGTACGGATCCAGGGAACATATGCAAAGTTTAAGGCACTTAGGACCATCTCCGATTCATCGCAAAAGTTTTGCTCCTGTGAAGTTTGAGGCTTCGGTTAACAGGGGATAGTTATAGATAACGGGAACTTGGGAAAAATTAGATGAAATTATAAAATTGATAAAGGAGCTGCCTGAAATCTATGGATAACAGACAAATCCTGGGTATATCCGGCGAAGAATTAACGGCACGCGAAATCCAAAAAGCAGGGTTAAGTATTATTGCACGTAATTACCGGTGTCCGAAAGGCGAGATGGATATTATTGCGAGTGATCATGATACATTGGTCTTCATAGAGGTACGTACACGCCAATCGTCTTTTCGAGGGTGGGGAGAGGAGAGCATTACCCAGAAAAAGGCGCGGCGCTTGCGAGCGATTGCGTCATTTTACATAATGCAAGAGGGGTATAAAACCTGGCCCTCTCTTAGGTTTGATGTAGTTGCCATACGTTGGCTCAAAGGTAATTCTGAAATTAAATGGTTTAAAGCAGCATTATGACTTTTTGTGCATCAACGTAGAAGGAGAATCAAAATGGGTATAAAGTTCATTAAACTAATCCCAACGGCAGATGAAATTATTGCGGAGATTCCTTTGCCACAACATATAAAAACAATTAAAGAAAATAAAGATCGGGCTTTGAGGGATATCTTTGAAGGCAAGGATAAGCGATTTATCCTGATCGTCGGTCCATGTTCGGCTGACAATGAAGATGCTGTCTGTGAATATATCGGGAGACTTGCTGCAGTACAGGATAAAGTTAAAGATTCCATTTTTATTATTCCAAGAATTTATACAAACAAGCCACGCACTACCGGTGAAGGTTATAAAGGGATGGTACATCAGCCGGATCCCAGCAAAAAACCAAATTTGGTTGAGGGAATAACTGCTATTAGAAAAATGCATGTAAGAGCACTTAGTGAATTTCATATGCCTGCTGCTGATGAAATGCTCTACCCCGAATACTATACTTATCTCTCAGATCTTCTGGGCTATGTTGCCATTGGCGCTCGTTCCGTCGAAAACCAGCAACACAGATTAACCGTCAGCGGGGTTGATAAACCGGTCGGCATGAAAAATCCTACCAGCGGTGATATTTCAGTCATGTTTAATTCGATTATAGCTGCACAGCACGGCCATACTTTTACATATGCCGGATGGGAAGTAGAAACCACCGGTAATCCGCTTACCCACGCTGTTTTAAGAGGTGCGGTGGATTCTCATAGCAGAAATATCCCAAATTATCATTATGAAGACTTAACCCGGATTGCAAAAAAGTACAATGAACTTCATCTGTTGAATCCATCTATTATTGTAGATACAAACCATGCAAATTCCATGAAGCTTTTTTATGAGCAGCCTAGAATCGCAAGGGAAGTATTATTGAGCAGAAGATATGATGCTTTGCTTAAGAAAATGGTGAAGGGTCTAATGATTGAGAGTTATTTGGAAGAAGGAAGTCAAGGTATCGAGGAGCATGTTTATGGAAAATCAATCACCGATGGGTGTCTGGGGTGGGAGAGCACAGAAAAATTAATATTTTATATTGCGGAAAATATTTAGCTGTGTGTATATTTGACAAGTTATCATTATTAATGTAAACTTAATATGTTAAGAGGGAGTAGTTGAATTACAAAGGCAACATACCCGGTAAGGAAACTTGCCTGTCTTTGTAAACCTTGCAAGGTGACGAGACTTTTGACATGGCTGAAAAGCCTTGTCAAAAGTCTTTTTGTTTAGTGTACACAAACAAAGTAAGGAGTGATTATATTTCATTTAAGGAAAAATGGCTTTTGTCAAGCTAAGCGGCACATGAGACAAGCGAAAAGATGCCAAAAAGTTTAAGGAGGAAACTAATGGTGGACTTTTTTCTAAAAGAAGCCCAGGAAGTTATTGATGAATTAACGAGCAATGAAGAAACAGGATTGTCAACAGCTGAAGTTGAAGCGCGTGCTCAGCGTTATGGAAAAAATGCTTTTACCCCTCAAAAGAAGGCAAGCTTCCTTAAAAAAGTTTATGAAAGCTTGAAAGAACCCTTGATTGTAATTCTTTTAGTGGCAGCCTTTATATCCCTGGCAATGGGTCATATCCCGGATGGATTGGGAATCTTGGCGGCCGTCTTACTGGCCTCATCGATTTCCATCATTCAAGAGGGCAAATCAGATAGAGCTTTTGAAGCCTTAGCAACCATGAGCGAAGATGTTCAGGTAAAAGTGGTTCGCGATGGGCAAATAAAATATGTATCCCAGAGTGACCTTACGGTGGGGGATATTATTCATTTGGAAACAGGTGATAAAGTACCTGCCGACGCCAGGATTATACATCGTTCAAATCTCGGCGTTGATGAATCAATGCTTACCGGTGAAGCTGAACCGGTTACCAAGATAACCGATAAAATGGAGAGAGAAAATTGCCCTTTGGCAGAAAGATTAAATATGCTCTATTCCGGCACAATGGTGGTTGAAGGAAGAGCGATTGCGATTGTCACTACCATTGGTGACAAAACCGAAATGGGCAAAATAGCGGATGAACTCAAAGGAGAGTTAACTTCTCAGACGCCGCTTCAGCAAAAATTAGCGTATTTGGGCAAAATGATTACCATTATTGGTTCATTAGTGGCCTTCGGAATTTTTCTCTTTGAAGTGTTCAATATGTATCAACAAGGAACTCTGGGGCTGGAAAAAATAAAAGATGCTTTTGTGACATCCGTTGCCTTAATTGTGGCGGCTGTACCAGAGGGACTACCGACCATGGTGGCCATTACCTTAGCCTTTAATATGCAGAAAATGGCTAAAAACAATGCTTTGGTTCGCAAGCTGATTGCTTGTGAAACCATTGGTTCAGTGAATGTAATATGTTCCGATAAAACAGGTACCTTGACCGAAAACAGGATGACCGTAATGGATGTTTGGTGCGATGGGAAAGACGCCGCGCCAAACAGAGTACTCTGTGAAGTAATGCTGGAGAATTTTTGTGTAAATAGTACAGCTGATATTTCTAAAAAGGGAGATA
>CAYWSF010000102.1:0-6284 GCA_964460725.1 uncultured Desulfosporosinus sp. | reverse complement strand
CTTATAAAAGGAGTTTAAAATTAAGCTAGGAGAGAGAACAAGAACGTTTCTTCAAGAAAATCTAAAAAAATGAGGTATCAAGAGAATTTTTGTATAGTGTTTTATGCAGAGTTTTATATAGACAGTTTTGAAAGGCAAATCGGTGTTGTTGAATAAATTAAGTCTCTGCAGACTTAAGGTGTTGACACCAGAAGGACTATAAAAAATTATAAGCTGAGAATTTGAAAGTGGGTGAATGAAGATGCTGCTCTTTCCAGCTATTGATCTTAAAGAGGGAAAAGCGGTGCGCCTGTTACAGGGCCGAATGGAGGACTCCACGGTTTATGCCGATAACCCTGTTGAGGTGGCCAAGGACTTTGAAAGTCAAGGGGCCAAGTATTTACATATGGTAGATTTAAACGGTGCTTTTACTGGAGAGCCGGTTAACGATGCAGTCATTCGACAAATTGTAGAAAGTGTGTCCCTGAAAATTCAGGTAGGGGGCGGAATCCGCACAATGGAGCGGATCACGGAGCTTTTGGAGTTAGGTGTCGACCGGGTTATTTTAGGGACAATCGCGGTCAAGAATCCGGAATTGGTCGCGGAAGCTGCCCGTCGCTATGGGCGACGGGTGATTGTGGGTATAGATGCCAAGGATGGCTTGGTTGCGGTTCAAGGTTGGGTAGAAAGGACAGAAATGAGGGCGGTTGATTTAGGCAAGGCCATGCAAAGGGTGGGGATCCGGAGTGTGGTTTTCACCGATATCGCCCGGGATGGGATGCTGACCGGCCTTAATCTTGAAAGCACAGTTGAGATGGCCCGGGAAACCGGTTTATCTGTGATCGCTTCCGGCGGAATTTCGACCTTAGACGACCTGCGCAAGGTGCAAGCTGAGGTGTTAAAAGGAGTCTCCATTGAAGGCGCTATTACGGGGAAAGCACTCTATAGCGGGGCTTTTACTCTGAAGGAAGCACTGGAAGCTGCTCATGAAGGCGATTAGCACGAACCAAGAACTACGAACTACGAACTACGAATACTGAATATAGAACTACAAACATCGAACATCTGACATCGAACAGCGAACATCGACTGCTATATGAAAGGAAGGATATCATGAAGACAAATGAAACAGGAGCTGTTGATTTATCGAAGATCCGTTGGGATGCTGAGGGGCTTGTTCCGGCAATTGTTCAGGATGTGGAGACGAAAGACGTTCTGATGCTGGCGTATATGAACGAAGAGTCATTACGCCGTACTTTAAAGGAGCGCAAGGCTTGTTATTATAGCCGCAGCCGGCAATCCTTGTGGCTGAAAGGAGAAACTTCCGGACATTTTCAAGAGGTCATAGACATAAAGTTTGATTGCGATCAAGACGCCTTGCTTTTGACCGTAAAGCAAACCGGGATGGCTTGCCATGAGAATTATTATTCGTGTTTCCACTATGATTTGACCGGTGATGGTTTTATCAGCTGCGGGGAACCGGAAGTAAGGCCGACACCTTCTTTAGGGAGAACGTTAGAACTGTTAAGTGATGTGGTTCACTCGCGTAACCTGGAGAGGCCGGAAGGGGCTTATACAACCTATCTGTTTGAAAAGGGGATAGACAAGATCCTGAAAAAGGTCGGTGAGGAATGCGCCGAAACGCTTATCGCAGCCAAGAATGCAGATCCTGAGGAGATCACCTATGAGGTATCCGATTTGTTTTATCATTTGTGGGTAATGATGGAAGAACGTGGTGTTGGGGTAGATACAGTATCCGTGGAGTTAATGAAGAGGCGCAAGTAGGCATGGGCATACTATTTCAATAATATCATAATAAAATCTTATGGAACCAAGATAAATGCGAGGAGATTTATCATGAAGCTGATCACAGTCGCCGGACCGCCCTCCTCTGGAAAGACAGCAGTCATTTCCAAGCTGATTGAGGCTCTGAATCTGGAGAAAGGCAGTGTTGGTGTCGTAAAATTTGATTGTCTTACTTCTTTTGACAATCTGCGTTATGAGGAATCCGGTATACCTGTGCAGACCGGGTTTTCCGGAAAGTTCTGTCCCGACCATTATTTTGTCAGCAATATTGAGGATGCAGTTCAGTGGGGCATACGGTCCGGATACCAGATTCTCTTTACAGAAAGTGCCGGCCTTTGTAACCGCTGCTCTCCCTACATCAACGGAATCCTCTCCATTTGCGTTATCGATAATCTGTCCGGAGTTAATACGCCGCGCAAAATCGGACCGATGCTTAAATTTGCCGATATTGTCGTCATCACCAAGGGTGATATTATTTCCCAGGCCGAGCGGGAAGTATTTGCCTTTAATGTTAAGCAGGTTAATTCAGCCGCTAAAATCGTATCCGTGAACGGTATTACCGGACAGGGAACCTTTTTGCTGGCCAAATATTTACTCCAAGCCCGGGACATTCACACGCTCAAAGATTTAAAATTGCGCTTTACAACTCCGGCAGCGGTTTGCTCTTATTGCACGGGAGAAACGAAAATTGGCGAGTCTCATCAAATGGGAATGCTGAAGAAAATGGAGTTTAATTAATAGGAGGACACTGGATTATGTGGCAGTTATATGATGCTTTAATTAACGGAATCCCGGAAAATCTCCTTGTTGACGAGCTTATTTGCGGAAATGGCTTTTCCTATGTACGCAGCGGGGACGGTTCAGGAATGGCCGGATTCCGCTCTATTGAAACCAGAGCGCCGATGTTCACTAAAAATTTGCTTGGCGCCCCCCTGCAGGAGGTCGCAACCATTGTCAAGTCATGGAACTTCGCTGAAGCGTCCGTCGGACTTGCCGCCATTAATGCCTATTATAACAACCCCCGGGTGGCTAGGGAAAACGGCGTGGAATTTTCCGATGCCAAACGGGTGGAAGATAGAATGAACGATCCGTTTATCATGTCTCAAAACGAGATCAAAGGGAAAAGGGTGGCCGTTGTTGGACATTTCCCCTATCTGGCAAACCTATTTGAACCGGTATGTGATTTATCGATTATCAGCTGGGACCCGGTAGAAGGTGATTTCCCCTTTACTGCTTGTGAATATCTGCTGCCAGAATGCGATTATGTGTTTATCACCTGTTCAAGTATAGTGAATAAATCCTTGCCCAGAATACTGGAATTGTCCCAAAATGCCCGCCGGATCACTATCGTCGGGCCGGCTACTACCTTGGCTCCTGTGCTTTTTGATTATGGCATCAATGACTTGTCCGGATTTATTATTAAAGACAATCTTCTCGCCGGCAGAATCATTGCCGGTTCTGAAAGAGTGGCACTTTTTTCGTCAGGGCAAAAGGTTTCTTTTAAAAACCGCAGGAATTTCTAAGCAGGAAGATTCTTCTATAAAGAAAGGAACGTAGTTGTGGGTACTTTTTGGACGGAAAAAACATTACAAATGTACCAAGATGCATGCGATTTTGTGCATTATCCGGAAATTCCCCTGCAAAAACATTTTGCAGCAATCATTCGTCCGGATGACACGGTAATGGATATTGGCAGCGGATCGGGGGCAACTGCCATTTATCTCTCCTCTTTTTGTAAAAAGGTCATCGCTGTTGAACAGGATGAACTTGCCTGTAATCATCTGCAAAAACAAATTGATGCCAAAGGAATAAAAAATATTGAAATAATCAATAAAGACTGGCCTGACGTTCAGTTAAAGGCTTGCGATGTAACTATCATGCTTTATGTGGCTCAGAAGTCTTTGTTGCCAAGAGAAAAAATCAGGGCTTTAATTCAATCTACCCGCAGAATAGGCATATTTCTCAGTACTCATTCCGGCGGACTGGATTTTCGTGATGCACTCCTCCGGCGCTTGGGTCTTGTACCAAAAGCCCCTCGTTGCTTAAACGCTTGCCGCACATTTGCCATGCTGGAAGTGGAAGGAGCTAAGGTGCGTTGTGAAAGAATTGAACACGAGTTTGGCCAGCCGGTGGAGAATTTAGATGATGCCGCCTTCTTTCTGTCGAATCAGCTTCACCTGGGTAATGAATATTTGCCGGAAGTCCGCAAGGCAGCAGAAGAGTACGTGGAGACACGAAGAGGCAAACTATATATCCCTAAAAAATTAGTAAACTGTCTTTTAACTTTTGAGGTGTAAGGGGAAGCAAGGGACGTTCTTTTTGCTTCCTTACGTAGGGAAACAGGAGTAACAAGGGGACGATTCTTCCGTTACATAAAAATGTAACAAGAGAAGCGTCCCCTTGTTACTCCTTTACACTATTAAACAACAGCAACTTTCTTAAGCATATATTTTTGAAGATATCTGATGCCACAGGCTAAGGAAATCGCCTTAAAAATCTCGTCCTTTTGCTCATTAACCCACCACGAACCTGCTAAGCGGGTCACGTGGCTGCCCTGCCACCCTTTGGGGAACATCGGCGTGGATGCGCCAACCATAATGATTTCACGCGCATTGCCGCACATTTCCAATAAGCCGTCAATACTACCGTTGATGGTAGTGGTGCCGCTCAGAACAACTATGTCACAGGCCGGCAGCAGCTTTGGTTGTTCCTCCATAGGATGTACTATAACATTGCCGCTATGAAGCGACACGCCCTGATCAAAGACAATCAATTCTTTAACCAGGTTAGTCATCTGCTTGGCCACGGGGGCAATCAGGCCAATCATGCCCACGGTATCCTCCGGCTGCAATGATACACCAAAAGGCATGCCGGTTTTTGTATCATCGGGAATGTCCTGCCTGCAAGAGGCGGCCGCCAGTACAGTGGAGGCAATTCCCCGCTGGATATTGTCACCGCCGAAGCTAATCCAGTCCGCAATTTCTGATGCGGATCGGCCTATTACTTCCTGGGCATGAGGAAAGGCTGAGCAGCCTTGAGGCAGTCCATCACGCAGCACGTATGATACGCCGACATCACCGTTGTCAAGCTGGCAGCCGATCAGTGAAACACCAACAACTAAGTCGCGCACAGACCTGCCGGATAGATAAGGCTCTGCTGCAGCCCGCACCTTTTCCATTATCATAGGCTTATCTCTCCCTTAATTTTATAAATTTTTTAATTTTATTGAACGATTCTGTTGAGAAATCTCTATTTTCACATTTTTGAGGTCTGCATATGTCTACATATCAGTTATTCTTCTTCGGTGAGAGTGGTTTCCCCGGCTTTAGCTGAACCGGCTTATTTTATAGTCTCGATATAGACTACATCGTTTATTATACCGCCGGCGGCTATCATACCTGGGAAGGACACGTTAATAGCGCCGGAAGAAGCGCCTTCGATCTCGCCAACAGCATTATCTGCTGGGCCGGCAGGAATATGGAATTGATCTGAAGCAACATATCTGTAAGAACCCTGGCTATCAAAACCTACATCGGCAATAATTTTGTCAGTTTTGTAGGTCGAACCGCTGACGATCGAATAGATGGCTTCCCCTTCGGCGGTAGTGGCAAACAGAAAACCTGTGATTTCGGTGCCGCCCTGGGGATTATAAAGTACGGGAGGCTTATCTGAAGTGAAATCAACTATCACATAAAGGCCGGCAAAATCATCGGCAGTAATATTCGTGGTGCTGCCGTCGGTTTTAGTTATGTTAAGCTCACCTTTAATGTCGTTCCTGAGGAAATCCAACGGATAACTCATTGAATAAGCAGCTGCAGTGGAGCCTTTATAATCAATGTCCTTGGTAACAGGCTTAGTGTCGGCAGTGTAGAAGCCTTCCCGGGTATAATTGAGCGTGTTTTGGAGCAATACAATCCGTTCAGCCGGAACAAGTTGATCAAAAGGTACCATGGTTTCTTTGTAACCGGTTGCACCTGTTTCGCTTGCTTTTTCGGATTCTTGATGGACAGCAGGGCTTTCCGGTTTTGAAGCAGTATCATTGTTGCAGCCGGTTACGACAAATAGCATAGTGAAGCATAAAAAAATGGAAAATAGTTTTTTTTTGGAAAATAGTGTTTTTTTTCAACGTAATCCCTCCAATATTTATTAGACCAAATTTGGATCGCAAAACGGGTACGCTTACCTTATAGTTTGATTTTGCTGGTAGATACATAGGCAGATTTGCATACATTGACTAAATGGATATGTTTTTCGGACACTCTTTTTCAGTTTAGTTTGGACGAAGGTTTTTGTCAATACATTAGGATTGCTTAAGTTTGTTTATATTGTTTTAGATTTCTTCAATATTATTGCACTTTAAGTTTCGGTTTGCTAACTAAAATTGTTAATTAGCAGATAATATTTATCAGTAGTTTAACCAGAGAAATTAATCAAAGATTAATTATAAATTAGTCAGAAGTTAATCAGAAATTAATTTTTTTAAACTTAATTGCATTATT
>CAYWSF010000101.1:0-6378 GCA_964460725.1 uncultured Desulfosporosinus sp. | reverse complement strand
AGGGAGCTGCTAAAGTTGATATCACTGTTTGAGGTGTTTTAAAAGCGATGATCATAATTAAACAAAACAGCGATAGGCCAAGAATGCATAGATAACGGCTATAACGCATTTATTTCCCCTCCTTGCTTGTCTTTTCTTTACTATACATTCTAGGAGGGAAAAGTAACTTTCATACCACTTTAGCCAAAAAATTTTCTTAATACATTAAGTACAAATTCCGGTAGACGTACATAATAAATCCTCATCGTATTAACCTCCTTATATTATAATTTAAAAAACTTCATCTTTGCTAATGTATGCATGCTGAATCATGAATGCCCATATATTACACTTGGTAATTCTTTACTGCTTCTTCAAGTTGTGCTACAAGTAAACGTTCCTCCTCAGTATTTGCAGTATAATAGAGACGGCCAAGAATACCGGTAATTATCTTGAGAACATCTTCTATAGCCAATGACTCTTTCATCGCTAATTGGGCACTGGTTTCGATTAAAGCAACTCCGAATTGGTGTCCTACCCCCTCCTTCACCATACGGGTACAGCTTTTTCCTAACAATCGCATAACTAACGAGGCTTCCTGAACATCTAATTGGCGAACTACTTCAATTGTTGTCGTTAATCCCTGTACGATACGCAATCCCACGTTATTCCAATTTACTTGCTGATCCATAATATGCTTCCCCCTTTGAGATCACTTCCGTGCCATACTATATGCCACAGTCATCTCAAGGGTGAAAAGGAGCAGATTAGTCTTTACCAAAGAGAAAGGTTCACCGCAATTTATCAAAGCTCAGCGCAAGACCCCCAACCTCTATAGGTGGAGGATAAGTGCTAGTCTTTAACCTAAGGAATAAAGGTTGTCCAAAGATGCGATATTGGCATTGCAACAAACAACGCCGGCAGCATATTAGCGATTGGAAATGATTTTATGCCGGCTATACGGAACCCGGTTGCCAACATGATGATTCCTCCGACTGCCATAAAGTCTGCAACCATAAAGGGAGTTGTCAATGGTAAGATAACTGATCCGCTAAAAAATAAACAAATAAATATAACAAACTGCGGCACGGAAATGGTCATTACCATATAGCCAAGAGCTGTTGCAAAAGTTCCTGAAGTAATAAAGTCAAGAATTGATTTTGCGAATAACACTGAATGATCGCCACTCATGCCTTCCATTATTGCACCAAATATCCCCGTACCACTGGCAGAAAACAAAATTAAGATAGCAATAAATTTCTCCATAAATTCCCCTTCATTCATGTCCACATTTTTACGGGGAAATATTCTGTCAATTTGAGCTTGTACACGCACAGCACACCACTCAATCCCCTTTTCCAACCTTATTAATTCACCAATAGCACTTCCAAGAATGATCGAAAGAATGACTGCCCCCAGCGCATTCATTTCGACTATGTATTCGATACCCATACCCATTGAGGATACTCCAAGGATTAAAGGCATAGCCGAACGGACGCGTTCCGGCACTTTATTTCCTAAGGATGCTCCTATTAAACCACCAAAAACCACCGCTAAAGCATTAATTATAACTCCTATAGGCATAATTCCATCTCCTTTATTAAATTATGTACCATTGGCCTTTATGATGTCATAGATCTCGATTATTAAGCGATCCCTCCTTTTTAAATTTCTCAATGAATATTGTTTTTTTATCCATACTCTTAATAACATTCTATATGATGCAATTATCTCCTCCCAGGATTATCAAAAAATCTCAGAAAAAACAAAAAGCCAGACCGTTCAAAAAACGATTTGGCTCTAACAGAAAGCAAAAATTAATCTCGTATTATAATTTGGGTATTTTTAACTTGGATACCATTAAAAAGGCAAAAACCGCCATAATTATTAAATAAATATAAAATGGCAATATCGTGCGAAAAAACACTAAGAGTGCCAAAAAACCGCCGGCCAAGGTAATGGGAACGCCAACAAAATGAGTGGTAATATTGAGGGTATTAAAACGCGCCAAGCGGATTGCCCCACATAATGCAAATACTATTGCTATGCTGAACCCAAGATATTTTAGAAGCTCAGATTGTAAAGGGAATAAGATTGCCTGATAAGTTAGCAGTGCAGGTGCTACCCCAAAAGAAACCAAGTCACTTAAGGAGTCGAGTTCTTTTCCGAAATCCGAGCTTACCGAAAGTCGACGTGCCACTCTGCCATCCAAACTGTCAAAGAAAACTGAAACCAAGATCATTGCTGCCCCAGCTGAATAGTTCCTTTCAGCAACTGCGTTCAAGGCAAGAATACCAAAAAGCAAATTTGCCAAGGTGAAGATGCTAGGGATCATCATACGGGCAGTGATAAGATTTCCCCTCATTCAACATTCACTCTCCCTATTACACTTACTCCACCACGCACCTTATCCCCAGGACTAACCATGATTTCAACATTTGTCGGCACATAAACCTCGGTACATGAACCAAATTTAATCAGTCCATATCTTTCCCCTTGATCTACTTTATCACCTTTATTCACCCAACACACGATCCGACGCGCAATGAAACCGGTCACCTGAGTCACCAAAATACTCATGTGTTGATTTTTGATTCCCACATAGTTTTTCTCATTCAATTCGGAGGCATTACTTTTAAAAGCCGGGATCATCTGTCCTGGCCGGTAGGCACGAAAAACCACATTACCTGCCATTGGTGTGCGATTAACATGAACATTAAAAATGCTTAAAAAGATACGTATGCGTATGCTTTCTCCGTTGAGAAACTGATCCTCAAAGACCCTTTCCACATCCATAACTACGCCGTCCGCCGGAGAAACCAGCATTAATTCGTCCGTTGGAATATCTCTCTCCGGGTTACGAAAGAAAAATAAAACAAACAGGAACAGGATACCCGGTATAATTACTAGCCACGGCCTAATCCAATAGGTTAAAACCATTAGAAAAGCCAATATCGCCAGATAAATCCAAGCTTCACGGGTAATGGGATATTGCTTCACCGAAAATTTGCCCTCCCCTCTTAATTTTCTTAAGTGTATCATTTTTAGCACAAATATAAAAGCTTTTAGCTTAGTTCCAAAGTCCTCCACTCTTCAATTTTGCGAAGAATCAGTGCACTGCTGCCTTTAACATAGGTTCGAATGGGCAGGGAGTTTAAAAACAACCGCCCGTAGTATTTTTTTACCACTCGATCGTCGAGTAAAACAACGATTCCACGATCTTCTTTGGAACGAATCAAGCGGCCAAACCCTTGCTTAAAGCGGATAACCGCTTCTGGTAAGGAAAGTTCCTGAAAGGGATTACGCTGCATGGACTTGAAATATTCGGAACGAGCTTCAATTAGTGGTAACGAGGGAGGCCAAAAGGGTAACTTTACCAAAATGACACAAGTTAATGTATCACCCGGCAAATCAATCCCCTCCCAAAAGCTATTAGCTCCTAAAAGAACACTCCTTGGATTTTGCTGAAAAGCTTCTAAAATTTTGCTTCTTTCGCCGTGAAATCCTTGCGCTAATGTCCCAATGCCGATTTGTGCTAATTTCGGATGCAAAGAAACATAGGTTTCTTGGAGCAATTTATGACTCGTAAACAGAACTAATGTACGTCCATTCATGCGTTCAGCGACTTCAGCAACGAACCATGAAAGCTCCTGAACATTCTCCGCGTCCGAGGACTGAAGGTTAATCCCTTGATTAACCACAAAAAATTTCATCTGCTGTTCATAGTCGAAGGGAGAATCCACCAAAGCTGTTTTCGTTGTCTCAGAAAGTCCAATATCACGTAAAAATTGTTTAAACGAACCGGATATACTCAAGGTGGCCGAGGTTAAAATTACCGCATCAAGGCGCGAAAAAATTTTTTCTTTGAGAATATCGCTGACTTCAATCGGGGAAGTCTTTAAGTATAGTCTCGAATTATGTTCAAGCCAGGTTACTTGTAGGGGGTCATAAATGTTTAATACCTTAGTCAATGTGTCCAGCAGGGATTTTAACTCTCTTTGATGGCCCACCAAAACAAATTTCAGTTCTTCATTCTCATCTAAGTCTTCTTCGTTCAACGCGCCGATCAAACTTTCCAGCACAGCACTTATAGTCTTGAGCCGACCGGTCAGATTTTCAATTTGAACGGCTAGCGTTTCCCACCATGCTTGGGTTGAATGGCTTGCAACAAGTCTAAACGTGCGCCTATTTCCTAAAACTTGTGACAATAACTGAAACAACTCTTTTGCTTGCTCGATGATCAGGGAGCAATTTTCGGGGATACCGGCCAATTGTTTTTCGAATATTTCCCATGAATCAGAAGGGGCAAGGCGGGCAAGTCTTTCCCATCGTTGTTTAACGTGCCCTTTCCCGCCGCTCAATTTATTAATACTATCCATAATTCGCGTTACATTTTCCAGACAAATGTCCGAGCCAAGTTGTTGTAAAGCTGTTTTGTAAATTTGATGGGCTTCATCAATCACTAACTGATGGTATTCCGGCAACACATTATAGTCCGTCTTGATATCCGAAAACAGGAGCGAGTGATTCACAATTAACAGATCGGCTTCTTCCGCTTTCTTGCGTGCCCTAAGTAAAAAACAAATCCCTGCCTGCGAACATTTTCCCGGAATACACATCTCATTATCTGCATTTAATACAGGCCAAATCTGTAAGATGCCAGGAAACTTCGAGAGTTCTTGAACGTCACCTGTCTGAGTCTCTCTAAGCCAAACCAGGATACTCAATAAGGCGAGTTTTTGTTCTTTGGAAAATTCTTGTGGGTTTCCCATACAAAGCTGCAATTTCTTCAAACAACAATAATTACCTTTTCCTTTCAAGACGGAAACTTTAAAACTGAAAGGTAATATAGTATCCAATACAGGGATATCTTTTTTTTGAAGTTGTTCCTGGAGGGGAATGGTATGTGTCGATACTACAACCTTTTGACCGGTCTTTTTTGCGGAAAATAAACAGGGTATCAGATAAGCAAATGACTTTCCTACCCCTGTTCCAGCCTCCACTACTAAATGCTGGGAGGAAGTAAGAGCTTCGGCAATTAGTTTTGCCATTTTCATCTGACCAGGCCTGCTCTCATAGCTGATTAGATTTCGTTCCAAAATTCCGCCCGGTGAAAAAAAATCCGTAATACTGTCAATCGAGATCGGATTATTAGCCTTCGCAGGTTTTTTTTCGGAAAATAAACCTGCCGCAAGGGGAGCAAGAACAAAATCTGTCCCAATCCGACGATCCGGAAAACGGCGCACTATCTCTTTATGCAAGTCGTCTATAAAACCTCTTCCGGCCCAGCCATCAAGGAGACCCTTGGTTTGATTGAAGAAACTAAGATCAAAGGCCATACTTTTTTTCATACAAGCCCCAAGCAGTTTCCAGGTTAACCAAGCATTTGTTTCCGCACGATGCCCCCTCAATCCGTCTTCCGAAGATAATGAAAGTTTTTGGTTTAAGTAGGATAACTGATAATCATGCATAGTGGGGAAAAAAATTCTGGCAAGTTCCAAGGTGTCCCAGCAGTTTTGCTGAAAATTAATCTTCAATTTCTTCTTCAAAATGGAGAGGAGAATTGTGACACGATGCCCGACCAAAACAGCGTCTTTAAAAAATTCTTCGATCTCCCGGCTATGCTCTTCAATTGGCAAAGCACCATCCAGTTCTTCTTTTTTAATACCGGTTAACTTTAGAGTGGTATCGTTTATATCTTGAACAGGCAGAAAAAGAAAGTGACATGAACTTTGAACTTCGCCCTTACGGATACGGAGAGCTGCAAATTCAATAATTTCACCCTGCGTAATTTCTCCCCCTGTTGTTGCCACATCAAAAACGACGATTTCGTTGTCCAACATATTTACTCCTCTCTTTGTTGTCATTGTATACCAATGCGAAGAATCAACAAAGCAGGATTTTTGGTTTATATCACGAATTAACAACTTTTGAGGCCTAATTTTCGCGGCCTGATTAGAGAATAATTGCTTTAGAAAGAAGGGGCTTCAATGTTTAAACATAAAATTTCCACTCTGGGACTTGGTCTTGTGGTTTTTTTTAGCAGCCTTTGTCTAAGCGGTTGCTCCGACAAACCGTTCTTAACCCAAGACGCTTCGTACATCATCCAAACAATCTATCCTTCCGGGATGACTCAATCCGAGCTGATCGAATTACCCTGGAATACCAATAAGGCTATTCTGCAGCAGTTTTTATTAGAGTCTTCTTTTGTCCTAAGTGAATTGCATACCACCCCTACCAACTCAATTGCCTCAGAAGACAGTCCTCTTAAAACAACAATTCTCCAAGCCAATTATCCTGAACCTAAGCAGATGTCTTTTTTGGTCGATAAGCAGGTTCTTACCGTTGATGTCCAATCCCTTCAAATAGAAGTCGAAGGAGCTAACATAGGGCAGGTGA
>CAYWSF010000100.1:0-6391 GCA_964460725.1 uncultured Desulfosporosinus sp. | reverse complement strand
AAGTATGATTATCTTACGTTCTTTGATCCGGATAATTATTATGGTCCTAATTTCTTAACTGATTTAATGAATGCATTTAGTTATACCGATGCAGATATTATAGGAAAGGATTGTTTTTACGCTTATTGTGAGAACACAAAGTCACTTACCCAGAAAAATACCAGGCAAGAAAATAGATTTGTAACTTTAATCCGCAGTGAGGCTATGATTATGAAAAAGGCGATATTTCAGAAGATTAGCATACGCGAAGGAGAGTTTGATGATTTTTTGAGAGAATGCGTAGAAAAAGGATTTAAGATTTACTCCGCAGATAAATATAACTTTATTAAAAGAGATAGGAACGAAAGGGATAGGAAGAATAATCCAATAGATAGGAAGTACAATCCGGAAAATGGCAATAAGTTTATCGTCTATACCGATGATCAGATAAATGACGTTACTATTTAACATAATAACTTTGAAAATGAAAATATAGAAAAATGTAACAAGAGAACTTTCCTCTTGTTACATTTAAAATATTTCATTCTTCCAGAGGTGCTTCCAGTGATGGATTATCATGCCAAATAAGGATGGTCTTATAGAGTCCATCTGCTTCGACGTTTTTACAGCGCAAATAGATATAATTATTTATATCCTGAAGTTTTGGTTCAAGTTGAGTGTATCTTTTTACTTTTGGATCGGCATGGGGATCTTTCGGCGGTACCGAAATCAATTCCTGCACATCACATTTTCCGTCTGAGCGCTCTTTTATGCCGAAAACTCTGCCCCGCCAGTCTTTATAGATGCCGGGATATTCTCCGCTTATCGGGTCTGTGCCTTCGGGAGAAGTGCTCATGATCACAATATCCTGACCGGATTCTTCTTTTACCCAGCAGTAATACCAATGGGTACCGGTACAAAGTTCCATTACGCATTCCCGATAATCATATTGGGAATCATTAAATAAATCCGGGGTTATGGCCGGCCAGCAGCCAAACTTATTATAGATCTTCCTGGGTATCCGCCAGATCGATTGCTGAGAAATGGAATCCATATTCCAGTAGACATAGTTCCCGGTAAACCAGATGGATAGGGTTTTCCAATCATCACTTCCCATTCCGACCAGCTTAAAACTTTCACCATGGTCATCAGAGTAGAGAATTCTATTATGAATCTTCATGTCGCCGGTTGCAACCCATACCTGTCCCGTATAAGGGTCAGTGGTTACTGTGTGGATGTGCCTGGCGGCGTTAAGAATGGATTTATCAGTAGTCCATTCGTTAATGGAGTCGAATTCCAGGATTATATCCCACTTTTCGGAACCATCCGGGTAAAGGATCCCCCTGTGGACACGGTGTCGATTATCGTTGTCAACCGAATATTCCCCAGCATAAAGATACCCGGTCTGAGTGTCGGAGTTATAATAATAATTGAAAGTATCATGCTTGCCTTCGACCGGTGTGGCCTGGCTTAGTTGCCATGACTTTAAATTCGAAGACCTGTAAATCCCGAGCCTGCCTCTTAAGAAATAGCCAAACTGAGTAATCAGCATATTTGTTGGCATGTCCGGCAGTTCGGAAATTAATTCCCAGCTCTGCATACCATCGGCCGTTTTATATAGTTCTTTACCTTTGCTGAAATATATATTTCCTGACTCTTGAGCCAGTATTGTACAGGGCGGTAACTTATCGACTATTTTAAGCTCAGATATATTAGCTGCCCAGTTGACAATCGTTGCCTCACAGGTGTCCGAATACCTGCCGTCAGGTGTCCGGGCTGTTATTATTGCCCTGGAATCTTTTCCGATCCCATCTTCAGTTGCGATAACAGTACCGTTGGTATCTACTTTTACCCTTTTATTGTTGGAACTGTAGACCAACACTTGCCTGGGGATAGCTAATAGCTGCTCCGGTTTTCCGACAGTTAGAGAAATATGCTTTTTATTTAGGGTGAACATCATATCATCAGATGCCTTTGGTCCGTATGATTTTGTCAATTTTCTTATCTCCTTTATTAAAGTAAGGCTTTTGAAAATAAGGCTTTTGCCTGCATGAGGTTAGCTCTTCATTTATGCCGGTTTTTCTTAAAACTTCTGAAGATTTGGATACACTTGCTTAATTTTCTTTCACAGGTATGCCGTTAATATAATCAATCCATCTTTGCGCTGTCTGTCCGAGTACTTGGTCCTGCTCGATGGAATTCAAAGCGGTGAGAAGCAGTACATGGGTGGAGTGGTAACCCCATCTTGCCACATTTGGAGGGGCACCATTGACATAATAGTGAGATAAATCATAGGCAGTCCTGTTTCCCAGGTCGTACAGCCCAATCATTCTTTTCAGGCTGATGATTCCGTCATGATAGAGTTTTTCTGCCAGAGGATTTGCGGTTGTTTTGTACAAATCATATAAACCAAGTAAGGAAAACATAAAACCGTTTAAAATATAACTCGGTGGGTTGGTGGGATATTCCTCGTAAAAGGGGCAGTCGTCAAAAGAGGCCAGGACACCCCCTTTAGAGGCCGGAATTTGGAATAGTCCGGTAGTATTAGTGGCTGATTCCAGGTAATTGGGTTCCCCGGTTAAATGCCATGCTCTGGTTAACACGGACATAGCCAGGCCTTGGGCAAGGGCAGAGTACCAGGGAGCCTTAAGCACGGCACTTCTGTCCTTGTGAAATAGATAGTCAAATTCACAGGGCAGCCCGCCGTTTTGATCCTGATTCTCAACTAACCACTCGGCCGTTCTCAGAAAGATCGCTTTATAACTCTCACTGTTGTTATTTAGTAACATAAGATTATAATTTTCCAGACTATAGTGCGCAATAGTAATCGGGTAATAATAAGTGCCCCAGCGGAAATTAAATTGGGGAATCCCTTTTTCATCGAATTCGACATTCCAATTTGCTACTTTTAGCCTTTCAAAATCCAGGTATAGACCTTGATAATTATAATTATCAATTATGCGGATACGGGTATATGGGGTCTTTCTTATGACTTCATTATTATTAACACTATCTAAATTATTCACACTATCTAAAGACATTTTATTCACTCCTCAGGTTTTAACTTTTTTTAAATATTTACAGATACGTAATCCTGAGTATCAGGTGGATACCACTTTATTCCGATACTGGGTTGGCCGGTATGGTCAGGCTTGTTAATTTGATATTCAGAGGAGTCGATTTTTTTATCAGTGATCCATATTTCAGCCTTACTTGGCTCTTTGCAGTAAAATGTTATTCCCCGCACATCTTCAATAGTGGGGGTAAATGCTCCGAAACAGTCATCTTTAATTTTGTGAATTGTAATTTTTTCACCGTCTGCTGTGGCAGCAAGCGTATAGCCGTCGCTGCTGTGGGCATATTTGGTCAACATATCGTGGGCGAGGTTGTATTTAATCAGCCTTGAAGTACGTGTAACCAGGATTTCTCCCTGATCCTGCCTTATTTTTAAAGCTCGGAAGGCCTGTATAGTTTCATCGTTAAACCATTTTCCGCCATTGAGGGCATAAACATTCTGCTCGGGTGTATATTGCTGATTATCCCATTCGCCGTCACTATCCCCATAACCGAAATGCGTGGCAATAATCAGATAGGTATCCCGGCTTATGGGCTTCCCACTGCTGAATTTGTCACCGGATAAGGCTCGGTTAATACATTTACCAAGCCAGGTGTTGTTGGTTTGAGCATATTCGTAATTCCGCAACAGACCCCAAACCATCCTATTATCGGGCAGCCTTTTCGGTACCAGGCAAGTGTCAAATCCTAATTTACCGGCGGCTGTTTTTCGCGATATATCAGAAGGCATACGTGCCCAAAATGCCTTTATTCCGGCCTGGCGGGCCAGATCAGCGCAATAATATCCGGAATGCCGCACTGCCCCTTCACGGAAACCAAGGCCGGGATCTTCCGGATGTTCCGTAAGATATTCACCTGCCGGGTAGGCATTCTTCAAGGGCTTATCCAATAATATGCGCACAGGTTTGCCGGAAACAACAATTTCCTTAACGGCTGCCCATTCTCCCGTGTGCGGGAAGACAATACGGCTTCGGGGAGCAATGACTATATTTGTAGAGATGGCCGTATCACCGGGACAGGCCGGCTTGGCCAGATATCTTTCTTTAAAAAACATAATATTCCAGGGACAGTTGGAGTGGTCAACCCAGGCGATCGGCTGGAATCCGATCCGGTTCCATTCTTCAATAACCTGGACGGCCTGTTCTTTTGTATAAGCATTGGCGTCCACAAAATTAAAAAAGGTGTGCGGGGTATCGATCCAACCGCCTTTCATATATTTCTGCATTTGGGAGGCGCAAATTTTGCTGCCGGTTTTAGTTTCCCAATAATACCAGCTATTCCGAAGCCGGTCTTTCGCAAAGTCCCCCCCAATCAAGCCCATGAAAAAAGTGTCCGATATATCCAGGCCAACGCCCTGCCCCATATTGCCGCAATCGGACAAGGTATTAATGAACCTGTGCATGCCTTCAAACTTATCCTGGTCACTGCTGTCGGCATCGGACAAGATCGTTAACATATTCCGGAAGGGATAGGGGAATTTTCGCAGCATGAATTTTATCTCCCCTTTTTCATCTCAAGGATATTGTTCACTGTTGCCAAATACTTTTCTCCAATATTTTCAATAGTGTAGCAGGCAGCCACTGTTTTTCTTCCCACTTCTGTCAGGTATTTACGTATACCGGTATCTTTTATAAGGAAAAGGATTTTCTCTGCGGATTGCGCTTCGTTACCGGGTTCATAGAGATAAAAAGAGAGTTCTTTATCCAGGATTTCCGGTATTGCGCCGACGCTTGGAGCTATGCTGGGACAACCACAAGCTAAAGCTTCTATGATCGTCATACCGAAAGATTCATTCCGGGAAGTGCTTACACATACGCCGCCACTCGCTACAGTAAGTGAATACAAGGCGGGCATTTCTGCATATTCTGCACGCGTTATCCATTTGAAACAATCGGTTAAACCCAGCCTATTTACCATTTCCCGCAGGTGCCGACGCACCTTTTCGGGCGCGGTATACCCGCCGACAAGCCAGAACTGACAGTCCTTCCTTAATGATCTTATTAATGCTGAGATAGACAGGAAGGACAGCCAATTTTTGTGATCATCCAGCTTGCCCACCCATAAAATTATCTTTTTCGCAGGATTTATTATTGGCGGCTGATAAGCAAACAGCCTGTTGTCGAGGCAATTTTCCACAACATATATAGGGATACTGCTGTCCAACATGAATTCCCTTAAAATGCGCTGTTTTAAATAGTTAGACGGTGTAATTACAGCTTGCATCGCCGTATTACCGATTAAATTCTGAAATGTTTTTAAACTTTTTTCATAGGTGGTATGCACTTCATTGATCACAATGCCTTTGAAGTTTGCTTGCCGAATTGCTTCATATACTTCATTTGTGTCTATCGTAATAATAATATCGTAGTTATTTTTGTTAATCAGCTTTATAATAGCAGCGATGTTTTCCGGAAAGTAAACAAAAGGATAGTCCTCGAAGGAACTTTTGATACCATAATCTTGCAAAAAACCAAAGTGAGGTTCACAAAAGTTTATTAGATATTTCAGTCTGTTTAACAATTGTGTACTTACCCCACCAAGTACACCATACTTGTATAGATAAAGTATTTTCATTTTAGATTGCTCCATTCCAGAAATTGCTTTGCCCGGTCCTCCCATCTATTAACCGCCAGGAATTCCGCAATTACATGGGAATCCATTGGACAGTGCAGGGCCTTTTCGATCTGCATAATGAATTCCTCTGCATTATTGGCGATAAATACATACGGATAACCATGTATCTGAGGCATTCTAAAAGAGACAACCGGCAGCCCCATGGCCAGGTATTCATATACTTTTATTGGATCCACACTATCACTCAAGTTTCCGATTTTAAAAGGAATTATGGCCGTCCGCCACTCCTTTGCTATTGCTTTTATTTCGCTGTGGTTTTTGGGGCCCAGGTAGAGGATGTTGGCAGGCAAGTTTAGATTTTGTGGGATAAAGTGCCCGATTATTTCAAACTGCCAACCAGGTTTTATATTTGCAATGTTAATCAACGACGGCCAGTCAAACCAGGCATCGGTCAGATGCCCGACATAACCGATGATTGGTTTTCCGTCCCTGGGGGAAATCACCACCTTACCCTTTTTTAGAAAAGTACTGTCCAGGGCATTGGGTGATAGTTTTACTACCTTATTACCGGTTAAAGCCTGCATTTTATCTTTCAGGGCCCCTGACACCCCACATACTACATCACTGTTTTCAACTATCAATCTCTCTGCTTTCGGGTCGAACCATTTGGCCTGACCAACCTTCTGAAATTCCTCCCAGTCATCTCTGACATCGTATACTGTCAGCCAGTGATTCGCTTTCAAACGTTCCAAATAGCCGGTAA
>CAYWSF010000099.1:3220-6396 GCA_964460725.1 uncultured Desulfosporosinus sp. | reverse complement strand
CGAAAATAATTATTTAAGCTCATTTTAGAGCCGAATTGCGGGAAGTTGGGTTAAGTATAAATCGATTGACACTAAAGCTTACCTTTAATATCATCAAAGACACTTTCAATCTATCGGCGGACTTTACTGTACAGTACATAAATGGCTACCGTCACACCATGACTAAACCTATCTCGCTCGCCTGCGGAACTTCACACTATCCCCTCTGCCCGAGTCTACTTCGAAGCCTGCCGACCGAATTTCCTGCTCGATACAATATCGGAAATCTTCAGGATGACCCTCCCCACAATTTTTATTTTCGTAAAGTGCGTATTTTTTTCTTGCTAATGCAGGAGTGATATTCGGCATAACTACATTAGCGCCCGCTCTCAAGGCAAGCTCCCTGCCCAGCGGATGCAGAGTGCCAAGTGCCGTCGTCGCCGGAATAAGGCTTTCCGGAATAAGCAGCCGCGCCAAGGCCACCATCATCAATGTATCTTCCAGCGTTCCGCCCTTTTTTGTCCCCAGCGGTGTCTCACTGTGCGGAATAAACGGCCCGATCCCGATCATGTCCGGACGGAGTTCTCTTAAATATATCAGGTCCTCCGCCAAATCAGCGAACGTTTGTCCAGGCAGCCCCACCATAAACCCAGCTCCCACTTGGTAGCCAATGTCCTTCAAAGTGCTCAGGCAGGCCCGGCGCTCGTCAAAGCACAAAGTCGAGTGTAATTTTTCGTACAACTCTTTTGAAGCCGTTTCATGACGCATCAGAAAGCGATCCGCACCGGCCGCGAAGAGACTGCGATAAGTTTCTGCTCTTCGTTCGCCGATTGATAACGTAATCGCTGCCTCCGGATAACGTTTTTTGATTCCCTGTATCAAAGCAACCAGAATCTCGTCCGTATACCATAGGTCTTCGCCACTTTGCAGGACAAACGTCCGATATCCTAATTCATACCCTTGATCACAGCAGGCAAGGATTTCTTGCGGGGTCAACCGATAGCGCTCTACCTTCGCATTGGAAGCCCGAATTCCGCAGTATAGGCAATCCTGTCGGCAAATGTTCGAGAACTCAATCAGCCCTCTCAAATAAACCTTATTCCCATAATAGGCCTGTTTCGTCTTTAGGGCATAACCATAGAGGCTCTCTCTATCCGCAGAAGTTATATTCTTCTGGAGATATATTATTTCAGCTTTTGTGAGTTCGCTGGTCTGATAGGCTTTCTCTAGTAAATCCTGTACTTTACTCACAAGACCACTCCCTACATCCGACAGATACACGACCCAATTCATTCAGTTTTATTTTCTCAGTTTCTTTTACTTTACCTTACTTTTGAGCGCACAGCATCTCTGAATCTTTCAGGGATTGGTCTTCTTCCCATATCATCCTGGCCATCGGGAACGGTTCCAGAGCTCTTGGCAGTATTCCCTGAACATAAGCAATGAGAATGCCGTGATTTACAATGGGCACACCACGATCTTTGGCTCGTTCTATTCTGCTGAGCATAGCCGTTCTGTTCAGCATACAGGCACCGCAGTGTACAATGAGCGCGTATTTTTTTATATCCTCAGTAAAAGTAGCTCCTGAGGAGAATTCAAACTCTAGCCGCTTACCGGTTCGCTGCCGTATCCACCTGGGTATCTTTACACTGCCAATATCATCAGATTGTCTGTGATGGGTACACCCTTCTGCGATCAAAACTTTGTCTCCATCTTTAAGGGTGTCGATCGCCTTGGCGCCTTTAACAAATTCCACTAAATCTCCCTTTTGTCTGGCAAAGAGAATAGAAAATGAAGTGAGTGGAATTTCCGCAGGTGTAGCGGCATTTACCTCACTAAAAAATTGAGAATCGGTGATCACCAGCTTTGGTTTTTGGCCCAGATTTTTTAGAGTTTTTCTCAGTCCATAATCCTTAGTGACAATAGCTACAGCATCATTTTCGAGAATATCCCTAATCGTTTGTTGTTGAGGAAGAATAAGCCTTCCCTTTGGCGCCGCATTATCAATCGGCGTAACCAGGACAACAAAATCGCCGGGATTAATTAAATCCCCCACGATATTATCCTTGTTCTCATCCTTAGGAATAACAGAAATAATGGCCTTCTTTAATTCGCTTATTCCCTGCTTCTTGAGGGCTGACACAGCAACAACTGGGATTTTCAATTCTTTCTGAAGATTTGCTATTATTTCACTATTATTATCTTTGTTTTTATTTTCATTCTCTTTTTTAGCAGTAGTGTCTTCAAAAGTATCTATCTTATTTAAAACCAAAATCATTGGCTTCTTCTTTTCCTGAACTTTAGCAATCAGCAACCGCTCATCTGCTGTAAGGCCGACATTGATATCTACGATAAGCAATGCCACATCAGCGATTTCAAGAATCTCCAAGGTCTTCTTTTTCCGGAGTGCTCCCAATTCTCCCACATCATCTATTCCAGCTGTATCTATGATCACACACGGTCCTATAGGCAATATTTCCATTGCTTTAAACACGGGGTCCGTGGTTGTACCTTTTACTTCGGATACGATAGCTGTTTCTTGTCCCGTCAGAGCATTAATCACACTCGATTTCCCTGCATTCCGCTTGCCAAATAACGCCAAGTGTATTCTCACACCTCTGGGTGCTTCATTAAGGCTCATTTTGTCCCTCCTCAAGACCTTTTTCATAAACTCCGGGCACAGCCTTTCGTTTCAGGCAGCTTCCTTCATTAATATAACATTTTTTTAAATTAAATGCTCACATTATACCCCGACTTAAGACTTCTGACAACCCTCACAAATGCCGGAAATTTAGAATCTTAGATCTCTCTCTCCCGCTTCAATTCTCCCCAGTTTTTCTGCGGCTGCATTTCTGGCTGCTGCTTTGGGAATATCCCGCAAACCTTGGGCGATGACTTTCCGGCCCAATTCGTTGAGCTCATCATCAGCGTAATCCAGCAGAAATTCTTTAAAGGTGAGCAAGGCATTCGGTTGACAAACATTGTGTATTTGTCCGGACTTAGCCAAAGCCATAAACCTGTCTCCGGTTCTGCCTTCTCGATAGCAGGCGGTACAATAACTGGGTATATAACCACTTTCACACAAACTTTTAATGATACCTGGGGGATTAATTATGTTGCAACAATTGAATATATTCTTTACAGATTAAAACAAGAAAGTTTTGAAACTTTAATTGATGTTGGCTGTGGTGATGGAA
>CAYWSF010000099.1:0-3210 GCA_964460725.1 uncultured Desulfosporosinus sp. | reverse complement strand
GAGAACGATGATCCGACACTTCAAATTGAGGTTTTTCGTCGTTATTATCAATTCCATATTCCTTCGAGTAGGCGCCTACTCCTGTGCAAGAACCGGCACTAATCTGTGAAATTCCCAAGGCTATTACCTCTTCCCTAAACCCAACCGCTTCCCTGGTCGAGAGAATCATGCCGGTATAGGGTACCGCCAATCTCAAGACGGCAACTATCTTTTTAAAGTCATTATCGGCAACGAGGTATGGTAGGTCACTAAGGTTCACTCCCTCCGCTGCCCTTAATCTGGGAACTGAAATTGTGTGCGGTCCAACGCCGAAGGCCTCCTCAAGATGTTCAGCATGCATCAGCATGGCAATGGTTTCGTATTTGCAGTCATATAACCCGTATAATACGCCAATCCCGACATCGCCAATTCCCGCTTCCATAGCTCTGTCCATGGCCGTCGTATGCCAGTTGTAATCATGTTTGGGACCCGTGGGATGCATTTTTTCATAAACTTCCTGATTATACGTCTCCTGGAAGAGAGTATAGGTCCCAATTTCAGCCTCTTTTAAACGTCGATAATTCTCCACAGTCGTTGCCGCAACGTTAATGTTAATGCGGCGTATACTGCCATTATCAAATTTCAAGGAATAAACTTTCTTTATGCATTCAATTATATAATCCAAGGAGCAATTTACCGGATCTTCGCCTGCCTCCATGACAATTCGCTTGTGTCCTAACGATTCCAGAATTTTGATTTCCGCTTCCAATTGTTCCATGGTTAGTTTGCTTCTCTTCAAGCTCTGATTACAGGCCTGATATCCACAATATATGCAGCCATTAATGCAATAACTACTAATGTAAAGAGGGGCAAATAAAACGATTCTCTTGCCATATATTTTCTCTTTAACTTCTTTGGCTGCCTTAAACATTTCCGCCTGGATGTTTTGATCCTCAATATTTAACAGTACTGCCGCTTCTCTATGCGTCAATCCTTGACAAGTCTTTGCCTTTTCAAGAAGCAGCCTGACATAGTCTTTGTCCTTAGCCTTAACCCGTCCTTCTTCCATCGATAGCCGAATTTCTTCATCAATAATGAAATCCTTTGCCAAATACTCTTTCTCTTTCATATTCAGGCCTCCAATTTTTTGTTAATACTTATGAATGCTTATTACCTCTTCTAATATGAAGGTATTGAAAAAGTGTCCTGCCATTCTGAGGCATAGCTAAAGAATCTCTCCTGTCATTCTGAGGCATAGCCCGAAGAATCTTTCCTGTCATTCTGAGGCATAGCCGAAGAATCTTTCCCGTCATTCCGAGGCATAACCGAAGAATCTTGTTATCTCAGCAGCTTCAAGATCCTTCACTAACGTTCAGGATGACAAAATAGGACTTTTTCAGTAGCCTCTTTAGTGGCCTCCCTAATATTGCATTTTTGTGCTTTTGTGCTTTCAAATCCTGTGGTTACTCAAATCCTGTGGTTGCTATGGCCTTAAATAATTTTGGTGAGCGCACTCTTTACGGTAACCTTCGGAAGGTTACCCAGTTTCCCGGTTAGGGAACCAACCTGATCCGTGCTGCCATCAACAATCAGAGATATGACTGATACTTCCCGAGTTTGATGGGGCAAACCCATGCGACCGATAATAAGGTTGGCATGCTCGCTTAATATCTGATTAACCTTGCCAACCACCTGCCGTTCTTCAATTACTATCCCTATAACCCCCAAACGCTTTTCCGTCATACTTATACTCATTCCTTTCATCCAAGTTTGAGACTCCCACTTCACATGTGAGGATGACGCGCTTGATCAGCTTGAAGAATTTACTGAAAAGTGGGACAAGAAATATCCTCAGATCAAAAAATCCTGGTGCTGCCGGTGTGAGTTGTCCCTCGTACTTTGCTTCGCCGGGGGAAAACAAAAAACATCTCAAGCGAAGGCTTAGCCATAATAAAAATGCTTACCCTGAAATAAACAGAGTAAGCGGTCAAACATATCATGGTTATTAATATGATGACCCCTTTAACTCAGCAGTAACCTTGTTATCAGGGTTAATTTAAAAAATTATAAATGCTTGCTGATCAGCCGCACAGACCTTTCTGCAAACTAAGACCGGATTACAAGTACTTTTTTTCCTTAGCTTGGTAATGGGTATGCAATAACTCGTGGGATTTATGTCCCAGAGGCTCAATCAGGAAGTCTTCATAAAGCTTGGCAACTTCAGTATTCAAGTGTGACTTCCGAACCTCCATGGCCGCGTCTTCGTCATAGATAGCATCGATACGCTCGATCCGTTTGGCATTGGCTTTGGTTATCGGTTGTCCGCCGCCGCCGATGCAACCACCCGGGCAGGCCATGATTTCAATGAAATGATAGGGAGAATCACCATTTCTAACCTGATCCATGAGTTTTCTGGCATTAGCGAGACCATGAGCAATAGCTACTTTTACTACAGTTCCTTTGAGGTCTACTGCAGCTTCCTTGATCCCTTCAAAACCACGCGCTACGGTAAAGTTTACGTCCGGAAGAGTTTCTTCCATCACAACTTCGTACACTGTACGCAGGGCAGCTTCCATAACACCACCGGTAGCTCCGAATATTACAGCCGCGCCGGTATATTCGCCCATCCAAGGCGAGAAGTCAGCAGGTGCCAGCTTCGTAAAATCAATGCCGCTCATACGGAACAAACGGCCTATTTCACGGGTGGTCAGCACGAGGTCAACATCCCGGTATCCGCTGCTGTTCATTTCCGGACGAGCAGCTTCGTACTTCTTCGCTACGCAGGGCATGATCGATACAGAGAATATCTTCTTGGCGGGGATTTCCATTTTGTCTGCCCAGTAGGTCTTAACCAGAGAGCCGAACATCTGCTGCGGCGATTTACAGGTAGACAAGTTGTCCAGCAGGTCGGGATAGAAAGTTTCACAGAAATTAATCCAGCCGGGGCTGCAAGAGGTGAACATGGGCAAGGTGCCTTCATTTTTAAGACGGCCTAAAAGTTCATTGCCTTCTTCTAAGATGGTCAGGTCCGCCGTAAAATTGGTGTGTAGAACATGGTCGAAACCAATCTGCTTCAATCCTGCCACGAAGACTTCCATGGGCAGATCGCCGGTATCCATACCAATTTCTTCACCCAATGCCAAGCGCACCGCCGGAGCAATCTGGGTGACTACTACCGCATCAGGATCGGCAATAGCGGCCAGCAATTTGTCAATCTCTTCGACTTCACCG
>CAYWSF010000098.1:5846-6396 GCA_964460725.1 uncultured Desulfosporosinus sp. | reverse complement strand
AATTCGATTTCTGCTCCTGCCAATTCAATTCGAGCAGGAACAACTTTAAGATTCTTTTGTTCAGTTTTCTTAATTACCTGTTCAAGGAAAACATCGTTAATTAATACATCATAAACACACTGTGTCAATTTCTGTTTAGCTATCCCCAGTCCACTGGTTGCGTTTCCCTGAGGGTCTAAATCAATGAGAAGAACTCGTTGCTTCAATTCGGCTAAACAAGCACTCAAATTTATTGCTGTTGTTGTCTTAGCGACTCCACCCTTTTGATTAGCAACAGCAATTATTCTATTTACCAATTAGCGCACCCTTCCTCTATATACTATGTGAACCACCACCACTTACGCTTTACTGAGAAGTGGGAGCTTCCTGAATCATCGACCACAGTCCTTGACTCGTAAGTCTTAGGTCTTACATGATCTCAAGCAGGCGTAACTTCGGACAATTCCCGCCCTACGATACCTAGCACAATCTGGTTTTTGTCTCCAGCCTTATGAGCGATTCATCTTCCACCGGTAGAGGGGGGGAGACTTCTCGCAAGTTTTGGTTAAAT
>CAYWSF010000098.1:0-5836 GCA_964460725.1 uncultured Desulfosporosinus sp. | reverse complement strand
TAGAATATATCTAATTATCTAATTAATTCTTATAAGTACAAAAGCCATCGTGTACCTGGGTATAAAATTCAGTGTGAAATAGTAGCGGCTACCATGCTGCGATTAAATTGCATTTCCTTCCTACTCTCAAAGCTTTGTCTTAATAAACTGAATTATGTCCGTTTAGTAGCAAACGGCGTCGCTCCGTAAATTTTTGAACTGATATCATTACGAAGGATATGGGTATCTAAATCATGAATTCCTTGGTGAAACTGTTCAATTCGTGTTTTATCCTTTGAGTCAAAAGCATCGATTCCACTGTTTAAAATTATATCCAGGTAACCGGTGAGTGTGGCTGCTTTGGAAACGCTCGCTTCTTTTTTATACTGGTTGTCCAAGAGCGTTTTATGGAAAACAATATACTTCTTTATGTCTTCCTCGTTCATCTGTGGACCTGCGGCCGGCCCAAAAAGATATCCGTCTACGTATTGGTGAATGTTCCACGCAGTACCGAAAATTAACAATTTAGCATCATTGCTTAAGGCGGCCTCACCAAAGTACATAGCAACAGACGGTGCCGGATCTATCAGTTGATTGTTTGGTTCCCGATATTTATTTTTGGGAACGGTATCTTCTTGTGAAGATTCCGTTTTATTGACATCCGGTGTAGCAGGGGTAGTTGCCGTCGGCGATGTCCCAAGTGTCCCGGATGTCTCATTTGGAGCCGTACCATTTGATGTACTGTTTTCTCCGTTGGTTCCGGCGGCTCCGCCCGAATCAACGTTTGGGGATTGAATGACTACATTGTCAACATTGTCAGCGATGGCACTTTGTTGCCTGAGGGCCTTCCATGCACTTGGGCCATATACCCCGGCAGCAACAACCGCACCGGCCAATACCAACGTCCCGGCTATAGTCACAATCTTTTTTTTGTCCATAGGTATCAGTGATCTTATGGATCTCATTGGTCTCTTCCCTCCTAATCTATTCTATTATTCACTACGTGAGTATACTACCATTTTTTAGGAGGAAAGAGTGTCGTTTTTGCTGTAAGCTTGGACCATTTTCCGTCATCTGTTTTCCATAAACACTATAAGCATACTATTCGTATTTATTTTTCGTAAAGATAGAGCAGCATTCCCAAAATATATTTTAGCGCGCTATCTTTAAATTTCCGCTTTTCGAACCAATACCCGCAGATAATTCATAAGATCCTCCGAAAGATCTTCCTGCCGCAAGGCATATTCGATGGTGGCTTCCACAAAGCCTAACTTATCTCCGACGTCATATCTCCGTCCTTCGAACTCATAAGCAATAATTTCCTGAGATCGACCCAGTTCCTTGATTCCATCCGTGAGCTGAATCTCCCCGCCCTTTCCCGGTGGAAGATCGCTCAAAATATCAAATATCTCCGGGTTTAAAATGTAACGTCCCATTATCGCTAAGTGAGTCGGCGGAGCCTCTTCCGGACGGGGCTTTTCTACCATATTTTTGGCACGATAAAGCCGATCGTTAAACTTTTCTCCATCTACAATCCCGTATTTGTTAGTATCTTGTAGAGGAACTTCCTGAACGCCCAAGATACTGGCTCCGGAAAGCTCATATTGATTGATCATTTGGCGTAAAACCGGTACTTTGGAATAGATGATATCATCCCCTAAAAGGACAGCAAACGGTTCATTGCCGATGAACTGCCGTGCACTATAGATCGCATGTCCCAAACCTAAAGCTTCTTTTTGCCTGACGTAATAGATATCTGCCATCTTAGCAATATTTTGCACTAAATCAAGCATTTCGGCATTTGCTTTTTCCTCCAAAAATGTTTCCAGTTCTATTGAACGGTCAAAGTGGTCTTCTATAGATTGCTTATTGCGGCCTGTAACTATGACAATATCTTCTATTCCGGATTGAATGATCTCTTCCACAATTATTTGAATAGTTGGTTTATCCACAATAGGCAGCATCTCTTTCGGTTGAGCCTTTGTTGCCGGCAAAAAACGAGTTCCCAGCCCGGCTGCCGGGATCACAGCTTTCCGAATTTTTCGCATTCTTCATACTCTCCTTTAAGGTTATAATAAATGATTCTGCTGCAAAAACCCCTATTTTTGGTATTGAGGCGTCTGCATGTAGTATAGGAAGCCATAGTTAGCCACTATATATGTCGTGCAATATCGCTAATTTATACTTGTTGCTGCAGAATCATAATTGTATATAAGTGGTCTTATAGTTACTTATTATTAAGTCCCTATTATTTTGTTAATTTTATGTAAATTTTATGCAAAATCAAAAAGGAACTTGTAATAAGACGAGGACACCTATCCTCGTCTTATCAACATACCCGTCTTCATGAGTTTACTTGGCTTTAGTCTGTGCTGACTTTTCCAGAACCTGATCAACCAGCCCATATTCTTTGGCCTCTTCTGCAGTCATGTAGTAGTCGCGCTCAGTGTCCTTCTCAATTCTTTCCAGCGGCTGGCCTGTTTTATCCGCAAGAATTTTATTCATCTTAGCCTTTGTACGAAGTAACTGTTTAGTATGAATCTCAATCTCAGTTGCTTGCCCGGAGAGACCGGATCCACCAATTAATGGCTGATGAATTAAGACTTCCGAATTAGGGAGTGCTACCCGCTTGCCTTTTGTTCCGGCAGCGAGAAGGAAGGCCCCCATACTTGCTGCCAACCCCACACAAATTGTCCGCACATCCGATCGTATATATTGCATGGTGTCATAGATGGCCATTCCTGCTGTGATCGAACCGCCAGGACTGTTGATATACAGACTGATATCCTTTTCCGGGTCTTCTGCTTCCAGGAAAAGCATTTGTGCTACAATCAAATTGGACACATCCTCATTGATTGGACCGCCAAGGAAAATAATTCTGTCTTTAAGAAGACGAGAGTATATATCGTAGGAACGTTCCCCACGACTTGTCTGTTCTACAACCATTGGAATGAGATAACCCATTTAATAATTCCCCCTATTTACTTTATTCTTTAATAAGGCTTCAAGTTTTATATTCTGACCGGTTAACTTTATTTTATTACAAAGGTCAGTATAGGTCAAATTGTTTTTATAAAAATAACCTTATAATATTCAACACAATATTTAACCTTCTCATCACCCAAGAATCCCCTGCCTTTAGGCATGGGGAATGTCAATTAACCTTAATAGGCCATATGGAATATACTGGTATCACATATCCACGGAAAGGCGGTTGTTCAAAACGTGAATATTAACGGCACCTATCCTTTAAACCCGAACATTATCCGGGGGTATAAGCCTCATTATCCAAACGTTCAATACTGTCCCCTTCCCGGTAAACAAACCCTTCCCTTGAACCCGCCACTTGAAATTGGCTATTGGGAATTATTATCGCCTGCATTTTTTGGAGCATTTGGGGCACTCTTTCTGAGCCTTTTCTCGGACTGTGCTCAGATAAAGCAACGCTGTGGAGAGACCCTTTTTAAACTTATTATCGCTTCGTATGCTATTGGTGTTTCCGTTACTGCTTCCTTAGCAGTAAGAGAAGTTTTTTTAAAGTCCAAACACCCTCACGACCACTTGATTAATCACATCGGCGGAGTTCTTGTTGCTGTCATCATATTTTTTGCCGCAGCGTATCTTCTCCTCTATAGCTATTTTCCTTCCAGTTTTAAGGGAGATATAGGAGATCATTTTGCCGCCCAATTTTTTTCTTTTATATATTTAAGTATTACTACTATTGCTACTGGTAACTTAGGTGACATTATGCCTGGAAATCTAACTGCTCGTGCCTTAATCGCTACAGAAATTGCTTTTTACCTTTTTACAATGGCTACGGCAATCCAGCTTTTACTAATACGGATCAATTAAGCAATATTGACGATTAAAGTTTAGCCCCCTGAGTACAGGGGGTTGTGTTTTATAAAAACATCGAATTTTCCAATAGATTGTTACTTAAATCCCCATAGCCGAAGCATGGATCCCTACGGCACTTACGGTAAGTATAAGGAAAATGAGGCCCCATGGGAGCCCCACATTTTTCTAACTTATTTTTCTCAGAATATGATCCTTTTCCCTAAAAAATAACTCCCAAAGCAATCAAGATTAAAATCGCAATCGCAATAATCCCTACGCCTACACACGAACCAAAAGCAGCGACGGGAGCGGCAACGGCGGGGCGACAGCAACAACCACCATATCCAAACATATTTTACCCTCCTTTATCTCGATCATTTAACGTAAAACTCTAAAAGTTTAGAATACAATGCCCAATGCAATGAGAAGCAAAACAATTACAACAACGATCGCTATACCACAGCTACATCCATCGGCTCCAAGTGTCATTTTGAATCCCCCTTTCATTGTTTGTATATCATACGCATTACCATATAACTGTGTTCCATTTATTACCAACATAGTAAATAATTTCATCCCTATTTCTTTATTTCTTTTTCTTACGAAAATACTCTCACTTAATTTTCATACCTCCCTGTGAACTAAAAGTTCATGAAAGTTTATAAAGAAATAGGTCTGTTATCCTTTTTAACAAACAAGTCATCAGGAAACAATAGACTCTCTTGGGAGCAGGAAGCAAAAAGAACGTCTCTCGGCTTCAATTAGGAAATAATCGTCATAAAAGCAGGCACGATATAAGGATCATAGACAAAATTTAAGAATAGAAACAACAGCAGCCCAACAATTCCGCCAATGATCGACCCATTAATCCGGATCCATTGAAGGTCGTTACCGGCCTTGTCCTCAACAAAGCGTGTAAGATCCTGATCCGTATTGGCCGCAAGAGTCTCCCTGACCATGCTGCCGATCAAATCATGTTCATTCTGAATCAAACTGCATAATGTATCCGTAATAAACTGATTCATTTTTTCCTGTAGCGCCGTATTTTCTAAAACGCTGACCCAGTATTTTTCAACGAAAGGATAAAACTCCTTATACAGCTCATTTGGATCCGCAGGAGTAGAAGGAGCTGAGACAATTTTCAATGCTTCTTCAAGCACGGATTCCAAAAATCTGCTTAATAATTCATCGCTTAAGATATCTTCCTTCCACTGCTCTATTTGAGCACTAAACCTGGTATCAAACTCCAATTCGGCTGCTTTGTTTAATAAAACATCCTTAAAGCTTTTACGCAAAGGATCCGTTGGTTCTTTCAATCTGCGCAGGGTTGAGAGCAGCTCCTCATGCAAAATGTCGGCAGCTTCTTCAAGGTTTAAACCATCTGACAATTCCGCCAAACCCAGCAAAGTACGAAATAATGATCCGCCGCTGCTTACTTTTTCTACTTTAGCTTCCTCAAGATAACTGAGAATGGCTTTATATGTTTCTTCCTCCGCTGCTTTTTCCCAGAGCCCTTCAGCTAAATGATCCAGTCCCTGATCAATATACCCCTGCTTTAACGCCCACCCGCCGATACTTTTAACCTTCGGTGCCAGGTTTCGGTTTCTGGCAGCAGAACGAATAGATTCGGCCAGCCTCTTTGCCAGTTGGTCAGGAACTTGTTTTTCTGCTAAGTGCCTGAAGAATAATAAAATCTTGTCGGTAAGGTAAACTGCTCCGCCTTCTTTTTCCACACTTAAAAGAAGTCTGTCAATAAATGAAATTCCTTCGATTTTCTTACGAATCAAAGTCATTTTCAGCAGCTCTTTTTGCACAATTGAAGCTATTGCCTCGACCACTTTATCGCGATTTCGGGGTATCAGAGCAGTATGATAACTCCAACCCAGTGGCTTTCTGAATATTGCTGTCACCGCAAACCAGTCTGCAATTCCACCCACTAAAGCTGCTTCTGAGACAAAGGTGATCAGCCTGATTGCGAAGTTACCGGGATTATAATGTTCCAACACTGAGGTACACAAAA
>CAYWSF010000097.1:0-6415 GCA_964460725.1 uncultured Desulfosporosinus sp. | reverse complement strand
CCCAAGCGTCAGATGCCGGCTACTAAAAAAGCTCAAGATAGGGCCTATGAACGGAAACGCGAACTTCAAAAGGAAAAGGAAAATGCGATCCGTTTACCACGTCGACGTTATCAAAGGCATCAAAAGAAAGAAGTGCGGGATACGACGCCAAAACACATTGTGATTCCGGAAACAATTTCAGTACAAGATTTAGCAGCTAAAATGAGCCGTAAAGTGGGAGAACTTATAAAAAATCTTATGACATTGGGTGTCATGGCTACCATTAATCAGGAATTGGATGCGGAAACGGCAACAATCCTGGCAAGCGAAATGGGTGTTACGGTTGAGGTAAAAGCTGAGAAATCAATGGCTGTAATCGAAGAAATCAAAGATGATCCGGCAGACCTCGTTCTGCGCCCGCCGGTAGTGACCGTAATGGGTCACGTTGATCATGGAAAAACGTCACTTTTGGATGCTATTCGTACCACGCATGTAACGGCTTCGGAAGCTGGGGGAATTACTCAGCATATTGGGGCATACCAAGTTGAAATTAACGGTCAGAAAATCACCTTCCTGGATACACCCGGACATGAGGCCTTCACCGCCATGCGTGCTCGTGGTACCCAAGTCACGGATATTGCAATTTTAGTAGTTGCAGCGGACGATGGGGTCATGCCTCAAACGATAGAGGCTATCAATCACGCCAAAGCGGCTGAGGTTCCCATCATCGTAGCTATTAATAAGATAGATAAAGCAGATGCAAATCCGGAAAAAGTCAAACAAGAACTGACTGAGTATGGTCTTGTGGTTGAAGAATGGGGTGGAGATACCATTGCTGTTCCTGTATCCGCGAAAAGTCATTTGAACATCAAAAAACTTTTGGAAACGATTCTGCTTGTGTCAGAAGTTAATGATTATAAAGCAAATCCAAAACGTCCGGCCACAGGAACTGTGATCGAGGCTGAATTGGATAAGGGTAAGGGACCGGTAGCTACCGTTCTCGTTGCCAAGGGTACGCTCAATATCGGCAATGTTGTTGTAGCAGGCTGTGCATTTGGACGAATTAAAGCCATGGTGGATGAGAAAGGGCGGCGCGTTAAAAAAGCAGGCCCATCCATGCCGGTTGAAATTCAAGGTTTATCGGAAGTACCGGATGCGGGAGAAATATTTGATGTTGTCGCTGATGAAAAATTAGCTCGCCAAATAACTACAGCACGTATAGCCGAACGAAGAGTTGAAGATTCTAAAAAGGGAGTCGTTAAAGTTAGCCTGGAAGACCTCTTTGAAAAGATCAAAGAAGGTGAAATTAAAGAGCTGAATATAATAATCAAAGCAGACGTTCAAGGCTCAGTTGAGGCTTTAAGACAGTCACTTCTTCGGCTTTCCACGGGGGAGGTTCGTGTCAACCCGATTCACGGCGGAGTCGGTGCTATTAACAAAAACGATATTATGCTGGCCTCTGCTTCAAATGCTATTATTATTGGTTTTAATGTTCGGCCGCATTCCAATGCAAAGTCCACGGCAGAATTAGAGGGTGTTGATCTGCGACTGTATAGGGTCATATATGATGCTATCGAAGATGTTAAAGCAGCAATGGCCGGTTTGCTTGATCCGACCTTTAAAGAAGTCGAATTAGGTAAAGCTGAAGTGCGTGCGGTCTTTAAAGTTCCTAAAGCGGGGTCAGTAGCCGGTTGTATGGTAACTGAAGGAAAGATTATCCGGTCGGCTAAAGTACGAGTGATCCGGGATGGCATCGTTATTCATGAAGGAGCAATGGAATCCTTACGACGCTTTAAGGATGATGTTAAAGAGGTTGTTGAGGGCTTTGAATGTGGAATTGGCATTGAAAGATACAATGATATTAAAGAAGGGGATGTCATTGAAGCATTTATGATGGAAGAAGTCAAACGCACGCTTTAGTAAATAAGCCCTTGGAGGGATAAGTATGGCAAGACATCGACCTAGCCGTCTGGCTGAAACGCTCAAAGAAGAAATTTCTCAACTCATTCTGGTGGAGCTAAAAGATCCACGCCTCGGTTTTGTCACTTTGACAAGCGTTGATGTTGCCGGCGACCTGACTCACGCGAAAGTGTATGTTAGCGTCCTGGGGACAGAAGAGGAAAGAAAAGCATCCTTGGATGTTTTGAATCGGGCTGCAGGATTTATACGTACGGAAATCGGAAAGCGTATTCGACTCCGGCACGTGCCAACAATCGTTTTTATTTATGACCCATCGATAAAACGTGGTGCCCACATAGCAAAATTGTTGAGGGATGTCGGAGCAGCGGATAATGCCGGTAAGGATGAATCTCATGAATCATAATAACACTCCTGAGGAGATGCTTGAAGTGTTAAGAAAAGCGCCAATGGTGGCGCTTTTCTCCCATGTTTTTCCGGATGGAGATTGTATCGGATCTATGCTGGCACTTGGTTTAGCATTGGAGAAATTGGGAAAGGATGTGTCATTTTTTAACCCGCATCCTGTACCTGGTAATTTATTGTTTTTACCGGGCTCGTCTCGGATAAGGCAGGAGCTTCCCAATCATAAACCGCAGGTTTTATTGTTTGTTGACTGTACGGATCTGGAGCGCGTGAATATGTCGAAGGCAGATATCAGCGGAGACAGCACGCTCCTTAACATTGATCATCACGTCTCAAATTTGTTCTTTGGTGACTACAACTGGGTTGATGAACAAGCCAGTGCGGCCGGTGAAGTTGTCATGAAGCTCATAAGCAAGTTGGGTGTAGACATTGATTTAGACATGGCAACCAACCTCTACACAGCGATTCTAACTGATTCGGGTTGTTTCGAGTATAGCAATACAACAGCCCAAACGCATCGCCTGGCGGCAGAACTATTAGATAAAGGCGTAGATTTGGCACGCATTCACCATAATGTATATAATCAGAAGCCGCTTGCTCAGGTTAAGCTGCTTGCTTGTGCTTTGAACGGATTGGAAATTCGTTCAGGCGGGCAGTTGGCCGGCATGATTCTGGGCGCTGAAGATTTTCAAAAAAGCGGTGCAGATCAGGAAATGGGTGAGGGATTGGTTAACCACGCCCGGAATATTGCGGGGGTTGAGGCAGCAGTGCTGCTGCGGGAGGTTGGCCCTCTGGAAGTTAAAGTAAGTCTGCGTTCCAACCTATGGTTGAATGTCGATAAGATTGCTGCCCGGTTCGGCGGCGGAGGACACCGGCGAGCGGCAGGGTGTACTTTGCGGATTCCCTTGACGGAGGCTAAACAAAGCATAATGAACGTAATTGAGGAGGCGTTAAGGATTGGAAGGGATCATTAACGTCCTGAAACCACCCGGTATGACTTCTTCCGATGTAGTGGTCCGGATGCGGCGAGTGTTAAAAACTAAAAAGATTGGCCATACGGGGACGCTTGATCCCGGGGCAGCCGGCGTCCTGCCGCTTTGCGTCGGTAAGGCAACACGTTTAGCAGAATACATAACAGAGCAAGGCAAAGCTTATCTTGCGGAGGTTTCCTTTGGGGTAACGACAGATACTCAGGATGCGTTCGGCAAAAAGATTTATGAAACCAGGCCAAACTTGAAACAGAGTGACTTAGAGAGGGTGCTGCCGAAATTTTTAGGTGAAATATCACAGGCTCCCCCCATGTATTCGGCGGTTCGTAAAGAAGGAAAACGCCTGTATGAATATGCGCGTCAAGGGTTATCGGTTGAGAGAAAATCGCGCAAGGTATTCATTTACAGTTTAAAAGTGGTAAAATGGTACGAGGAAGAGTTTCCTCGGGCAATTTTATACATTGAGTGCTCAAAAGGAACATACATACGGACAATCAGTCATGATCTTGGACAAGTTTTAGGTTGTGGGGCACACATGTCGTTTTTATTGCGTGTTTGTTCCGGTAAGTTTAAGATCCGGGAAAGTTGGACGCTGGAGGAGATTGAAGAGGCGGTAAATAAATCAAATTATGTTTTTTTACTTCCACTGACAGCCGGAATAGATTTACAACGGGTGTTTTTATCAGCTGCCCGCGCCAATGCTTTTCGGCATGGCTTGCCTACCGATGCGGGGTTCGTGGATCGAGGTTTGTGGCTCGAAGATCCAAGTTTGTTATGTAAAGATCGCAGTGCGCAGTCAGAAACTATATCCAGCGTTCGAACAACGAATATCGAACCTCGAACAACAAGTTATGTTCAAGTAATCGAGGAAGGGAAATTGATCGGAATAGGGATTTGGCGCGAGGAAGGCCTTTTTCCATACAAGGTTTTGGGATGATGCAGGACTAAGTTTTTTTAGGGGGTCAAATCTGTGCAAGTTCGAACCAGTCTGCCTGTAAATAAGGAACCGTGTGTTTTAGCGTTAGGTAATTTTGATGGGGTACACTTGGGGCATCGTCGCTTGCTTGAGCAGGGATTAGAACAAAGCTTACGTTTAGGTGTGGAATTATCTGTTTTAATATTTGAGCCTCACCCTCTAAAGGTATTATTCCCTGAACGGGAGCTAAAGCTATTGTCAACAAGTGAGGAGCGTTTGTCTGCTTTGGCAGCTTTTGGAGTGCAAACTGTCTACCAATTATCATTTACCAGGGAGATGGCAGACACTTCCCCGGAACAGTTTGTAGAGAATATTCTTGTTCCCCTTGGAGTGATTCATGTAGTAGTCGGTTTTAATTATTCATTTGGTGCGCGGGGAAGAGGAAATCCCGTGCTGCTTAAAGTCTTAGGAAAGAAGTATGGCTTTGGAGTTAGTGTGCTCCAGGCGCAAACGATGGGTGACCGGGTGATTTCCTCAAGCCGTATTCGTAAAGCATTACTTAAAGGGGATATTGGCTTAGCCGGTTCTTTACTGGGACACCCTCCTTGCCTGCGCGGGATTGTCGTTCGTGGAGAAGGACGTGGGCATCAGCTTGGTTATCCTACGGCCAATCTTTCCCCTGCAGATGGGATTTTAATACCAAAGCGGGGGGTATATGCTGTGTGGGCCGTTCTCGATGGAAAGCACGTATCAGGGATGATGAACATTGGCAGGAAACCAACATTTCACGACATGTATACTATAATAGTCGAAGTTCACTTTTTTGATTTCAGTACAGATTTATACGGGAGGGAGATCGCGGTTCATATTGTTAAACGTTTACGTGATGAACGTAAATTTAATAATGTTGATGAACTTTTGACACAGCTGAAAAAGGACAAGCTTAAAGCAGAATCTGTATTAAAAGAGTTCCTGCTGGAAAATCCAACCTTCAGCTGAAATCTTTTCTTCGGCGGGCGGCAACTTTACAAAAACATTATTACCCTGTATACTATCTTAGAAACCTAAGGAACCACTAACTCGGCTTGAGTGAGTCTCCGACGTCAGGCTGGGTAGTTGGGAATTATTAAAAAATGGAGGAATTTATTATTATGCTGACGCCTGAGAGAAAGAGCGAGATTATTCAAAAGTTTGCCCAAAAAGAAGGAGATACAGGGTCTCCTGAAGTACAGATTGCGTTGCTTACCGAACGGATTACGATTTTAACAGAACACTTTAAAACGCACAAGAAAGATCACCATTCCCGACGAGGTCTTTTAAAAATGGTGGGATCGAGACGGGCATTATTGACATATTTAAAAAATGTCGACATAGTGCGTTATCGGAATCTTATTTCTGAGCTCGGTCTGCGTAAATAAATTAGCGCAAAAGCAGGTTAAGCGGATCAAAAGGATCCGCTTTTTTCCTTGTGAAAGTCAATATGATCTCAAGAAGAGATTATTATGTAATTTTGCAGGAAATAATAATAACATGTCGAAAAGAAAACAAGTTGATTTATAAGGATCGAATAGTTTTAAGGAGGTTTCAGGGTGAAACAAAATATATTTGCAAAGTCAATCACGATTGGCGGGAGAGTGATGACTTTCCAAACCGGAAAAATTGGCAAACAAGCGGGTGGCGCAATTTTTCTGCGTTATGGTGATACGGTGATTTCGGCGTTTGCTACAGGTAGCGGCGCACCCCGCGAGGGAATTGATTTTTTTCCCTTAACTGTTGAGTTTGAAGAGCGGATGTATGCCGCCGGTAAGATTCCCGGCGGATTTATTAAACGTGAGGGAAGGGCGAGTGAGAAAGCCACTTTATCAGCTCGTTTAATTGACCGTCCGATTCGCCCTTTATTTCCGGAAGGGTTTCGCAATGAAGTTCAAGTGGTGGCAAACGTAATGTCTGTGGACCAGGATTGTGCGACGGATATCGCAGCTATAAATGCAGCATCTGCAGCGTTAATGATCTCGAACATTCCTTTTGATGGCCCGATTGCTGCAGTTACAGTCGGACTGGTGGAAGATGAATATATTATTAATCCTACCATAGAACAAGCTGCCAAAAGCCAGATGCACCTTACGGTAGCAGGGACAGAAGAAGCGGTTATGATGGTGGAAGCAGGTGCCCGTGAAGTGCCTGAGGATCAAATATTGGAAGCGATCAT
>CAYWSF010000096.1:0-6479 GCA_964460725.1 uncultured Desulfosporosinus sp. | reverse complement strand
AGAGCGTTTGGTTGCTCCCCAAAAACAGCTTATTGATCGTGAAGGTGAGGGACTTCGTCCTTCACGCATGAATGATTATATTGGGCAGACTAAAATTAAAGATAATTTAAAGATCTTTATTCAAGCCGCTTCCACGCGCGGAGAAGCCTTGGATCACGTCTTATTGTATGGGCCGCCCGGTTTAGGAAAAACGACACTTGCCAATATCATTGCTTCAGAAATGGGTGTAAATATTCGGACCACATCCGGCCCGGTGATTGAACGCCCCGGGGATTTGGCAGCTATGCTTACATCTTTGGAACCTCGGGATGTGCTGTTTATTGATGAAATCCATCGCTTAAGCAATACGACAGAAGAAATTCTTTATGCCGCCATGGAAGACGGATGCCTGGACATTTTGATTGGAAAAGGGCCAAGTGCCCGTTCAATCCGCTTGTCCCTGCCGCCGTTTACCTTGGTGGGGGCAACAACACGTGCCGGACAGTTAACATCTCCCCTGCGGGATCGTTTTGGGGTGATTAGCCGTCTGGAATTTTATGAAGTTGAGGATTTAAAAGAAATCGTGCTGCGAACTGCCGGCATCTTAAAATTACAGATCACTGATGATGGTGCGGAGGAAATTGCCAAACGTTCCCGGGGAACGCCACGGGTTGGCATTCGCCTGTTAAAAAGAGTGCGTGATTTTGCTTTGGTTTGGGAAGATGGTATAGTAACTAAAACCATCGCTCGGGAGGCGTTAAATCGCCTGGAAGTTGATCCGGTAGGCCTGGATCAAATTGATCAGAGAGCTTTAAGGACTATTATTGAAGTTTTTTCCGGCGGGCCGGTGGGCTTGGAGACGCTGGCAGCCACTATTGGCGAAGAGTCGGTAACGCTGGAAGACGTGGTGGAACCTTTTTTGCTGCAAATGGGATTTTTACAACGCACACCACGCGGACGCATGGCAACAATGCGGGCCTATCAGCATTTAGGATGCAATCCCCCTCCGAATCGGACAGACGGCGGGCTTTTCCCAGAAGACAAAGGCAGCGATACGGTTACGAGCATATAAATGGGAGAAAAGGGGTAATCTGATCATAAAGCAATTTGCTCGAAGGTAATACTTTCCGGGTGTAAGAGGGTGGGTGTTTGAGCATGATTCGAATTATGTATCGGTTACCGTTTTTGTGTACTGCTTTACTGATCCTGGTGCTGTTTCAGGCGGCGGTTTGCCAGGCAAAAGAAGTTTCGGTAGAGTTGGTGTGGAAATTCAGCCAGGCCGGTTGGGTAGAGATTAAGGTTGAAGAAGGGGATTATCGTCTCATTGCAGATGGAACAATTCTGAAGTTTCCAAAGGGTTCCGGTTTGCAAGTGGGCTGGGGAGGGTGGACTCCGGTTCTGCGCATTAACCAAGCGGAATTTCAAGTCCTTAAGGGGTTAGTTTTAGAAATTAAAGAGGTCGAATCCGGCAGCTTAAGTATAAAAACACCAGGGAATGAAGCAACCGTATACCGGGGGGATTTATTCCTTAGTTGGCAGGGCGATCATTGGCAGTTAATAAATCGTTTGGATAGTGAGGACTACCTCAAGGGCGTTGTGCCCATGGAAATGAGCAATACCTGGGCACAAGGCGGCGGGTTAGAAGCACTTAAGGCACAAGCTGTAGCTGCACGCACCTTCTTAATTAAACATACGGAAAATGGTATAAAGCCGATAACTGATTCTCCGGATATTGATCAAGCCTATGCAGGTAAGCTCGTGGAAGGGGAAGCTTCTGCGGCAGTTGAGGCCACGCGCGGCGAAATTCTCGTCGACGAGCGGAGCCGGCAACCGGTCGAAGCGCTTTATTCTTCCCATAGCGGTGGCTATACGGAAGACGCAAAAAATGTATGGGGAAATTCGGATAACAATAATCTATCCCATCCGGATCCCTATTCAGAAGCAGTGGGCGGTGCGGCAAATCATTGGCGGTTCATCATCTCAGCTCCGGTCCTGGGTTCGGCCTTTGGGCTGGGACCCGTGCAGAATATTGAACTTGACAAATTCCCCTCCGGCAGGGTAAAAAGTGTAAGGATGGAAGATTGCTTTGGGCTTTCTAAGACTATTGAAGGGCGGGCATTTGTTAAGCAATTCTATCCATACGGACAGCCGATCCAAAAGTTTGCCCTTTTGGGGAACTTCTTTGAGGTTCAAAAAATCGCCACCGGTCAAGATTTATTTAGGGAATCAGGCAGCGAATCAGGTTTAACAGTGTTTCCGCGAGCTTTAGAAAAAGAGCAGGGGCCCTTACTGTCTAAAATCCTTAGTTCATCCCTTGGGCAAGGTGCGAATTCACAGCCTTTCGGGGTCTTCGTTTTTAATGGAAGGGGTTGGGGGCATGGCGTCGGGATGTCTCAATGGGGGGCTTATTATATGTCTCAGCAGGGGTATAATTATAAGGACATATTAGCGTTTTATTATAATAATTTCCTCATCAGCAAAAACTAGCGTTTCTAGTGCCGGCATGGACGGATAATATCTCATTTCGGATGAATATGCGATGTATACGATTATTGCTTGCTGATCGGTAAACAAAGGAGCATGTTGGATTGAAGGTTTCGGAGTTTGATTTTTATTTACCGGAAACGTTAATTGCCCAGCACCCTGTTGAGCCCAGGGATGCTTCGCGCCTAATGGTTCTCAATCGAAAAAATGGTGGGATCGAACATCATACTTTTCGAGAGATTGTCTCTTTCTTAAGAACCGGTGATGTGCTTGTGCTTAACAACACCCGTGTTATTCCTGCGCGTTTAATCGGGGAAAAAGAGGGTACGGAAAGAAAGATTGAAGTCTTACTATTAAAAAGACTGGAACTCAATGTCTGGGAGGCCCTGGTCAAACCAGGAAAGCGCCTTAAAGTGGGGCAAAGAGTCTGTTTTGGAAATGGAATACTGCTTGGTGAACTGATAGATATCCTGGGGAATGGAAACAGAAAGTTCTATTTTACTTATGCAGGGCTTTTTGAAACCATTTTAGACACCCTTGGCAAGATGCCCCTGCCACCGTATATTACTGCTCAACTTGAAGATCAGGAACGCTATCAGACCGTATATGCCAAGGAAAGGGGCTCTGTTGCTGCGCCTACGGCAGGATTGCATTTTACGTCTGAACTTCTGAGCGAAATTCGGCAGAAGGGAGTGGAAATCGTTGAGATCCTTCTGCATGTGGGATTAGGTACTTTTCGGCCGGTTAAAGTGGAAAATATCCGCGATCATCCGATGCATTCCGAATATTATCGGGTGGATTCAGAAGCAGCAAAGCAAATTAATCGGGCCAAGCAGGAAGGACGTCGGGTTATTGCCGTAGGAACAACCGCCGCCAGGACTCTGGAGTCGGTTGGGAATGATCAGGGACAGGTTGTACCGGGTGCGGGGTGGTAACCCCCCATACCGGTGTCACGGATATTTTTATTTACCCGGGCTATTCTTATAAGGTTGTGGATGTTTTATTAACAAACTTTCATTTTCCCAAGTCAACTCTGATTATGCTGGTCAGTGCTTTAGCGGGACGTGAACTTATATTAAAAGCGTATGAGACGGCAGTAAAAGAACACTATCGATTCTATAGCTTTGGTGATGCCATGCTCATCCTATAAGAAGAAGCAATTACGATGTGCGAATCCCATCTTGGCCCACGGCCCACGGCCCACGGCCCACGGCCCACGAGCCACGAGCCACGGTCCACGAACCACGAACTACGGCCCACTGGCCCACGTATTTCGTACTTCGTATTTCGTATTTCGAACTTCGATTAGCCTCGATTAAAAGGAAGTGAAGGGTTTGACCGCTGTTCATTTGGAAATTCTTAAAGAAGATACTCGGACGAGAGCCCGCTTGGGAAAATTACATACGCCGCATGGTGTGATTGATACACCTGTGTTCATGCCGGTGGGGACGCAAGGGACTGTTAAATCTATTACCCCGGAGGAAATCAAGGAGATTGGGGCAGGGATTATCTTAAGCAACACCTATCATCTATTTTTGCGTCCGGGGCATGAGTTAATTCGGGAAGCAGGTGGGCTGCATCGTTTTATGAACTGGGACGGAGCACTTTTAACGGACAGCGGCGGTTTCCAGGTGTTTAGTTTGGGAGAGCTGCGTAAGATTAGGGAGGATGGCGTAGAATTTCGCTCGCATATCGATGGCTCACTCCAATTTTTAAGCCCGGAAATTGCCACTCAGGTTCAGATGGCTTTAGGATCGGATATTGTGATGGCCTTTGATGAGTGTGCACCGTATCCTTGCACCCATGAGTACGCCAAAGAATCTTTGGAGCGGACTGTACGCTGGCTTAAACGATGCCGGGAAACATTAACTACGACAGACAGTCAGGCCCTGTTTGGGATTGTACAGGGTGGCATGTATGAGGATCTCCGCAGGCAAAGTGCGGCGGAAACCACGGCAATGGATTTACCTGGGTATGCGATCGGCGGCTTAAGCGTCGGCGAGCCGAAGGAATTGATGTATGAGGTCCTGGATTATACAGTTCCCTTACTGCCGGGAGATAAACCCCGTTATCTTATGGGGGTAGGCTCCCCGAATGCCCTGGTAGAAGGGGTTATGCGGGGGATTGATATGTTTGATTGCGTACTTCCCACTCGGATTGCCCGCAATGGGACGGCGATGACCCGGTATGGCAATGTGACTATTCGCAACGCCGGATCAAAGTGTGATTTTGGCCCGATTGATCCTACCTGCGATTGCTATACTTGCCGCAACTTCTCACGCGCTTACATAAGGCATTTGATCAAAGCGGAAGAGATTTTAGGACTCCGCTTAATGACCATTCATAACTTGCGTTATCTTCAGAACTTAATGGGGGAAATCAGGGAGGCCATTAAGGAAGACCGTTTACCGGAGTATCGGCGAACGTGTTTTTCTGATTATGGATATTAAACCAGAGGTCGGAGGTCAGAGGCCAGAGGTCAGAAATAAGCAAAAGCCGGATGCAGGGGGCAAATAACAGATTTCAGTTAGGTAATTATGATTAAATTTTGCTTCACTTGGAAGGATTTAAGTAGTATCATGGGGAATAGTATTTAAAGAAAAATTAAGGGAGGAAAATAATAATGTCAGAAACGGCAGTAACTTTAATTTTGTATTTCGCGGCCTTTTTGGTAATTATGTACTTACTGTTGATTCGACCGCAGCAGAAGCAGGCCAAGAAGCGACAGGCCTTGCTCAACAATCTGCGGGTAAGGGATCGGGTTATTACAGTCGGAGGATTCTATGGTAAGATTACGAAAGTGAAAGACGATTCCGTTATGGTGCTTTTAGCGGATAATGTTGAGGTTGAAATGGCTAAAAACGGAGTTTCCAGTGTGGAAAATCGTGATATTGATCTTGGAAAAGCTTAAGGATCTAAAATTGTTAAATTGCTTGGGATTTAGCCAGATAATGATGTATGGCGCGAGAGAGGAAATGTGAGGAGATGTAAAGAGGAAATGCCAAGAGCAATAAAGCAAGTGGTACCACCACTTGCTTTATAGTGTTTTCACTACCAATTTGACATTGAGTTTTTTTGAGTATTATATTAGTATTTATGAGTAAGTCCCATTATCAGAGAAAAAAGAGAAAAAAGAGAGAAAAGAGAGAAAAGGAGGCAAGCAGATGAAACAGGGAGTGATCATTAAGCTGACAGCACTCGTGTTATTGGTAGCGGCAGCAGTTGCACTATCGATTCAACCCCTTGCGGATCCCGAAAAGGGGATTCTTTTGGGACTTGACCTGCGCGGTGGAGTGCATTTGGTACTACAAGCAGAACAAGATGACGAAGGCACTCCAATTACAAAAGATGATATCGACAAAGCAAAAGCAATTATTGAGAATCGAGTTAATGCCCTGGGGGTATCCGAACCCATAATTCAAGCAGACTATAATAACAAACGGATAGTTATTGATCTGGCTGGGGTTACTGATCCGGATAAAGCGGTGGAGGTCCTGAAAACAACAGCTAAGTTAACCTTCAGAGATCCCCAGGGAAATATTGTGATTGAGGGGTCAGATCTCAAAGATGCCAAGGGAGGACAAGACCCAACCAATTCCAGTGCTTATGTCGTTAATTTATCCTTTTCTACTGAAGGAGCCCAGAAGTTCGCTGATGTTACGACCAGGTTGGTTGGACAAAGACTGGGCATTTATCTGGATGAGGAGCCATTGACTAACCCAACAGTTAATACACCAATCCTTAACGGCCAGGCATATATCACCGGCTATGCTACTTTGGAAGATGCCGCTAATCATGCCGTACTCATTCGCTCCGGTTCCTTGCCTGTAAGCATGAGTATTTCCGAGAAACGTCAGGTGGGGGCATCTTTGGGCGTTGACTCATTAAACAAAAGTATTCAGGCCGGAATCTACGGTGTGGCTTTCATATTTCTTTTCATGCTGGTCCTCTACCGCTTACCAGGAGTAGTGGCTGATTTTTCCTTAATCGTATATACGCTCATCGTCATGTGGATT
>CAYWSF010000095.1:396-6508 GCA_964460725.1 uncultured Desulfosporosinus sp. | reverse complement strand
CCCTTCCACCGCCACTCAATTCGGATGAAGAAGGGGCCCTCCTGGAAAGATTGGAATCAGGTGATCATTCCATACGGGATACATTAATCGAACGCAATTTGCGTTTAGTGGTGTATATTGCCCGCAAATTTGAAAACACGGGAATTGGAATTGAAGACCTTGTTTCCATCGGCACAATTGGCTTAATTAAAGCAGTTAACACATTTGATCCCCAGAAAAAAATTAAGCTGGCAACTTATGCATCCAGATGTATAGAAAATGAAATTTTGATGTATCTTAGACGTAATAATAAAACTCGCTCAGAAGTATCATTCGACGAGCCTTTAAATATTGACTGGGATGGGAATGAGCTGCTTTTGTCCGATGTTTTGGGCACAGAAAATGATATTATATCGAAGCCAATTGAAGAGCAAGTGGATCGGCAGTTATTACATTTGGCAATGGAGAGATTAACTAACAGAGAAAAAATCATTATGGAACTTAGATTTGGCTTGGATAATGGGATAGAGAAAACACAAAAAGAAGTGGCTGACCGACTGGGAATTTCACAGTCCTATATTTCTCGTTTGGAGAAAAGGATAATTCGCAGATTACGGAAAGAATTTTATAGATTGGAATAACCTCAACTATGTTAGGGTATACTTCCCATCAGGATCGTTGACTGGGGGGTGCTCTGTTTGGGGTTAAATAAAGTTGAGATTTGTGGAGTGAACACCTCAAAGTTACCTGTTATTTCCAGCGTTAAAATGAAAGAGTTATTTGTGATTTATCAGGCTGGAGATCGCAGTGCGCGGGAAAAACTCATTCATGGAAATCTCCGTCTTGTTCTCAGTGTGATTCAGCGTTTTACTAATCGGGGAGAATATGTAGATGACCTCTTTCAGGTCGGTTGTATCGGCTTGATGAAAGCGATCGACAATTTTGATCTTGGACAAAACGTTAAGTTTTCCACTTATGCTGTCCCCATGATTATTGGGGAAATTCGCCGTTACCTGCGGGATAACAATCCGATACGGGTGAGCCGCTCTCTGCGGGATATTGCCTACAAGGCGCTCCAGGTAAGGGATCAGTTAATCTGCGAATGTTCGCGTGAACCGACTGTGACAGAAATTGCCAATAAGCTATCCCTGCCGCGGGAAGATGTAATTGTTGCTTTGGATGCTATCCAGGAACCAATTTCACTGTTTGAACCGATCTTTCATGACGGTGGAGATCCGATCTTTGTTATGGATCAAATAGGTGATGACAAGCAGACTGATGCCGGTTGGATTGAGGGGCTTGCCGTCCGTGAAGCGCTGCGGCGTCTTAGTCAGCGGGAAAAACTTATTTTGTCATTGCGGTTCTTCAATGGCAAGACTCAAATGGAGGTTGCAGATGAAATAGGAATTTCTCAGGCTCAGGTATCCCGGCTTGAGAAATCTGCCATGCAGCACATACGCAAGTACGTATGATTACAGAAGTTGGAGGTTGGAGGTTGGAGGTTAGAAGTTGGAGGACGGAAACCAGAGGTCGGTGGTTGGAGAATGGAGGGCGTAGGTCCGAAGTTGGAGGCATGAAGCCATGGGTTGGAAGTTGGAGACCAAGGCTGGATGTCGCCGGTCAATTTAGAGGTCGGAAGTTGGATGACAGAGGTTGGAGGGCGGAAGTTCGAAGTTCGAGGTCGGAGGGCAGAATTCAAAGGTCGAGGGTCGGGGGCAGAAGTCTGAGGGTGGAGACTAGAAATTTTTTAAGTATTTTATAAAGTGTTTTTGTAAGGATTGAGTTTTAGTCTCTGGGTATTGTAAACTTTGAACATTGGCATTTAATCTTGTTGAAGAAGGAGTCAAGAGGTTCGGATGTGTAGATCGGACCTCTTGTACTTGCTCTCGCAATTCGTTTTTTTTGGTTATCTGGTGAGGTAATAAAGTGGGATAAAAGGATAAGGCGAGGCTATTTTTAGTCCTTCTCACATATGATGACATATACGATGCGAGGTGCGAGAAGTGTGATGCGTAATATTCGGACCTCGTGCATCGGACTTCGATCAGGGGGGTGGACTAACACAATGCGGATTTCAGATTTGCGATTATTAGACATTGTTAACGTTAAGGATGGGCGAAGATTGGGAGCCATTAAAGACCTTGATCTGGATCTTGAACGGGGAGTTGTTAAAGGGATTATTGTACCGGGACCTGCGCGAAGCTGGGGACTTTTTGGCAGCGGTAAGTCCGAGGATTATATAGTTCCTTGGGATCGCGTCAAAAAAATTGGGGTTGACGTTATCTTAGTTGATGCTAATGATCTGCCGGAATTTTATGCGGATCATGATAATCGCCGCGATAAATACTAATTTTTTAATAAGCATAAACCAGTTGCTTTTTGAGACAGGGGGTTTACGATTGCCGTTTTATGTAAAGCACAGAGGATTGAGTGTTAGTCTCTGGGCATTGTAAACTTTGAACATTTGCAGTTAGTTAGGATGATAATGATAAAGAAGGAATACAAAACCGAGGGCCGGAAGGGTTTGTCCTTCAGGGCATAAAATGTTATATTTAAAGGGACGCTTAATGACTGAAATAAGGAAAATGATACAAGAACAAGAACATTTAACTTTTAAATGTTTTCAGCTTTTATGCTTTTGGATTAATAGATTAATTAATTCACAATTGGGAGGATTGCATGGCTAGGGAAGGAAGAAAGCCTGCCTATTGGTTGTGGGGCGTTCTGTTTATCTCTGTAATAGGAGGAATATTCTGGTTTTATCATTCAAATTTTTCAACCAGGTCTATTAAATTTGCTATTGCTCAAACAGGGACAATTAATCATGAACATAAGGTCATGGCTGTATTTGCGAATCAGGAACAACCAATTTCTGTGCCGTTCTCCGGCAGTGTTCAAATTTTAGGTGAAGATGGGCAGCGCTTCAAACGGGGTGAAAGTGTGGCAATCCTTCAACCGGAAGGCGCTGTGCCTGGAACTAAACAGGAGAATGTACAGAACCGAACCATTTCGGCACCAAAGGGTGGCTTGTTTTTTCACCAAACTGATGGCTTAGAAAATATCATTACCACTGACAGTTTAATTTCAATGGACTTGGATAAATTATTGATTCAGCCGGCTAATACAAATATTCCCGAAGCTAATGGTCAAGGAGCTAATGTGCAAGAAGATTATGTTCAAGCGGGGGGGTTTATTGGTAAAATTGTTAATAACCTTATTCCCACTCGGGCATTCCTTGAAATTACGAATATTGGAGAGCTCACTGTTGGAAAGACAATCCGTTTAACTGTCGGGGAGCAAACTGTCAATGCCAAGATTTTGCGGAAATCAGAGAAACCGGTAGGAGTTGTCGTGGAGTTTCCTCATTATATCGATGGAACAGCGATAAACAGGCGTCAAGAGATAACTTGGGTCTACAAGCCACCGTGCAGCGGGGTTCTTGTACCAAAAAGTGCCCTGTGGACGCAAGGAGAGGAACTGGGAGTATTTCTTTGGAGTGAGGGAGTTGTGGAATTTAAAAGGGTTAAAGTACTTGATCAGGATGACAGTCAAGCCTGCATTGAAAATTTAACGACTGGTGTCCCCGTTGTGATTACGCCCCGTGACGGACTTGAAGGGTTGGCAGCAGATGTAAAAAACATTTAGGTTTGGATTTTGTAAAGCAGGAAACAAGGGAAAAGCGTAGAATTCATTGTCTAAGGGTTTGACATAGGGTTGTCATAGGGTTTGAGGAGATATGTAGGGGATATATTCATTGTCATAGAACTGAAGGGGATATATAATGTTTGCAAATGAAGGTATTGAGCAGAACTTGGTTAAGGTTCGTCAGCGGATAGTCGAAGCTGCAGCCCGCAGTAATCGGGACCCGCGAACAGTCCGATTATTGGCTGTTTCGAAGAACCAGCCAATTTCAGCTTTGGAGGAAGCGTATCGCAGCGGACAACGAAGGTTTGCAGAAAATCGTGTTCAGGAATGGTTGGAGAAAGGGCCATCTTTTAAGGATTGCGAATGGCACTTAGTTGGCAGTCTCCAGACCAATAAAGTCAAGTACTTAGATCAATCCGTTTCTCTGATTCATTCACTTGATCGGCTTTCGTTATTAAAAACCCTTAATAAACAAGGAGAACGACGTGGTATAATTTGGCCAACTCTTGTTCAAGTCAATATTGCCCGGGATCCGGCAAAGGCAGGATTTTCCCCGGAGGAAGTCTCCGACTTCCTGGATTTGCTGGGGGATTATCCCCAAGTCCAGGTGCAAGGATTAATGACCATTGGGGCATTGGAGGCCGGTGAGACGGAAACACGCGGTTTTTTTCAACAGCTAAGAGTCTTAAGGGACACATTGCAATCTAATCAAAGGCCCGGAGTCGATTTGCGTGAACTTTCCATGGGAATGAGCGAGGATTATGAAATTGCTGTTGAGGAAGGAGCAACTCTAGTTCGTATAGGACGCCAAATTTTTGGCGAACGTATATATTAACCAAAATAAATGAGCTGAAAGAGAGGTAGATAGATTAAGATGGCAAAATTATTTGACAAAGTAATCGGGATTATGGGATTTACCGATGAGGAACTGGAAGAAGACAAGTTCGAAGAAAAAGAAAGAGAACAAAATGAAGAGAAAGAGGTGTACTCCAATCGTAGAAACGCCCAGGTCGTAAGTATTCATTCGCAAAAGCAAATGCGTATGGTTGTGATGGAACCGGGTTCTTTTGAAGAAGCCCAAAATATTGCTGATCAGCTGAAGTCGCGCCGCCCGGTAATAGTTAATCTGGAAAATGCTGAAAAAACATTAGCTAAACGTATTGTAGATTTTGTAAGCGGAACAACCTATGCGTTAAATGGCAACATGCAAAAAGTTGGCAATGGAATCTTCTTATTTGTGCCTACTAATGTGGATATTTCCGGTGAGATGCGTGACGAACTAAAAGGCAAGGGAACATTTTGGCAAAAATAGGAAGGGGTTAATAGGTGATGTCTCTTTCTCTAATTGAACAAGTGATTGATAACTTTGTTTTACTTCTTGCGATTGCTATTATAATACGAGCATTTCTATCCTTTTTACCGCATATTAACAATAAATTCACCATGCTGCTGGATGAAGTGACCGAACCACTCCTTAGGCCATTTCGCCGTTTTCAAATCGGTGGCCCGTCAATGGCACTGGATTTATCACCGGTTTTTGCAATCATTGCTCTTAATGTGCTTGCTTGGGTAATAAAGGTTTTTTTAAGGTTATTGTTCTAGAATACTGTTGCAAAAGCGGAATTGGAGAATTGATTTATGGTGTTTTGCAACAGGCTCCCAGGTGGAAACCGTGCAGCTTTTCTGTTTGTAATTTGGATTGATAATTTATTTGATAATTTTATTTATAGAAGCGAAATAACGGTATTGCCCGAAATGTAACGGAATGCTTCGTTTCTTGAGGTTGCGAATAGGCCTTATTTCGTGATAAAATTAGACACTTTGAAAGAGAAGGATTGGAATAGATGAATTATGAATTATATATTATTTAGCGAGCTAACCCCTGACTTTCTCATTCAAGGGTTTGGATTGCAAAGGGATGAGAATCAGTATTACGTTGGGAAAGTAAGCAGTCAAGAAATTCAGCTCTTGCCTTCCATTGAGGAATTGAAAATAGATCAAACAGATACTAAAATACTGAGTATAGGTTTCGCGGAAATAAGCAATAATTTTCGTCCCGGGGATATTTTGATGACCGGGAGTGATGATTTACTGGATCACGCTTTTCAGGCAATGGATGAAATTGAGCAGCGCGGCGTGGTTGTTAGTTTAACACCTCAACAGGATTCGACATATTTGTACTTATCTAAAGAACAGATGGAACCTTTTGTTCAAGAATGGAAGAATCAAAAAATTTCTTTTTTATGTTTGTGGATGGTGGATCCGATTGAATCGGAAGGTCAAGCAACGCTTGTTACCATATTAAGGAAAGTTATCTTAAATGGAAAATCAAGCGAAAAAAAGTGAACTTGTGGAACATGTTGATAAGGAATGTCTCTGTCGGTACAACTTTAAAGCGAGCGGGAAAAGGTGCGAGCCCGTAAGGAATAGATAGAGAAAATCCCCTTGGAGTGGAGGACTGAATTTTAAGTAAGTTCTTTCGGTTTGT
>CAYWSF010000095.1:0-386 GCA_964460725.1 uncultured Desulfosporosinus sp. | reverse complement strand
CGGCGGCAAGGGTGGTATTGCGAGTGATCTCGTCCCTTTTAGGAGGGACGAGATTTTCGTTATATAGATTTTCGTTATGTGGGTTATTATAGATAATAAGGAGGTAACTTTCATGGACTATCGTGATACTCTCAATTTACCTGTTACTGATTTTCCCATGCGTGGTAATCTTCCACGCAGGGAACCGGAAATTCTCAAAACTTGGGAAGAAAACGATATTTACAATAAAGTGCAGGAGGCACGTGTCGGTCGGCCATTGTTTATCCTACATGATGGCCCTCCGTATGCTAACGGGGATATTCACCTCGGGCATGCAATTAATAAGGTGTTAAAAGATATTGTGGTCAAATATAAGACCATGATGGGTTATAATGCGCCATATATTC
>CAYWSF010000094.1:4428-6515 GCA_964460725.1 uncultured Desulfosporosinus sp. | reverse complement strand
GATTACCGGGAAAGCATTTGGGCATGTTTGTGCGAATTGCGTGAAAAAGAGCAATTTCCTATAAAAGTCCATGAACTGCAGCAGGGAAAACGCTGGCTTATTGACTGCAGGTTTCATGACTCTGCGCACAACTCAAAAAATGATCAGAAGATCTTACAAAAAATTCATCAATATCACTTAGCAAGTGCTTTGGCGGATACAATTTTGCAGCATTGGGAGAAAGATCATGTCCGCCGCTTAATCCGGAAAGAGAGTCATTTGCTGAGAAACGAATGGCAAATGGTGATTGACATGGCTCTGAATTACATAAATAAAGGATTAGGACAAGTGAAGGATTATGGAGAGAACTGTAAGAACACGCTTGTTGATCAGATTTTAAGATGCCTGGAACGTGATGCCATTTTTGAAATAGAAGGTTTTTTACATTTTCGTACTCAGGAATATAAAGGTGAAGTAAATAAAGCTGTTGAACATGCCCTTACCGAGTATGTTATTGAAAAGGAATATCTGAACTTTATCAAGCTCTTAAAATATTGTATGGATAACCAGGAGCCACGCCTGGAGCATTTACACGTTGGCATAACTCCCCAAGGAAATTTTCATCTGTTTGACAATGAAGGGGTGAAAGTGACGCAGCAATACCTAGGGGATTACCAACTTGACAATGTCCAGGAGTTGGGGTTTGAAGATTTATTAGTCAGTGCTTTGATTAGTATTGCACCCCGTCAAATTACCTTACATATTCGTTATGAAGGTTATCGGGATACGTTAAGTACCATCCGAAGTGTTTTTGGCGATAGAGTTCATGATTGCCAAGGGTGTTTCTTATGTGAAAAGTTTTGACAAATGAATGATTATTGCTTATCATAGAAATGTGTTGTGTTATTTATCATTGAAAGAACAGCAAGATGCTGGAGATTGCCTAAGGCAAGCTTCATGTCTTGAGTTAAAAATACCAAATCGTTGAAAGGGAAAGTATCCTGATCAATAGTGTCAGAGATGAAATGCCGTGGCTGAAAGCATTTCTCACGAATGTACAGGCGAAAACCACCCTTGAGTGTTGGGCTGAAATCAAGTAAGCCTGGCCGTGCCCCGCGTTAAGGGATAGCGAGTGAAAGGTATTACACTAACCTTTTAATTGGGTGGAATCACGGGAGTGGACTCTCGTCCCTGTTGGGGACGAGAGTTTTTATGTAGAAGGGAGCAAAAGCAAGGGGCTTTACGGCACGGCACTTATGGTAAAATAAATTAGGAGTGATTTTTTATGATTCAGGTCACCTTGAAAGATGGTTCAATTCGCGAAGTTGAGAAAGGAACGACATTAGCAGGACTGGCAGCCGATATCTCCCGGGACTTGATAAAAGCAGCTGCAGCGGGGAAAGTCAATGATCAGCTGAAGGATCTCTCCTATCCGCTGACTGAAGATTCAGCGGTGGAGATCATAACGATAGATAGTGATGAAGGATTAAACATTTTAAGACACTCTGCTTCACACTTGATGGCTCAAGCTGTAAGGAATCTTTTTCCGGGGACGAAATTTGGAATTGGACCAACGATTGCCAATGGCTATTATTATGATTTTGACTCCGACCATGTCTTTACCCCAGAGGACTTAGTTAAAATTGAGAAGGAAATGAAACGCCTTGTGAAGGAGAAGCAGTTTTTCCAGCGCCGGGAAGTCCCGCGTGACGAGGCTCTGGCTCATTTTAGAGAATTGGGTGAAAAGTATAAAGTGGAACTGATTGAGGACCTTCCGGAGGATGCCACAATTTCCATGTACACTCAAGGCAATTTTACGGACCTTTGCGCCGGACCGCATTTGCCCTCAACGGCTAACATTAAGGCCTTTAAACTAATGAACCTGGCCGGTGCCTACTGGCGGGGGGACGAGAGAAACAAAATGCTCCAGCGTATCTACGGCACAGCCTTTGCTAAAGCCCCAGATTTGGAAGAGTACCTCTTTAAATTAGAAGAAGCGAAAAGGCGTGACCATCGTAAGCTCGGTCTGGAACTGGATCTCTTTAGTCTTCACGAGGAAGGCCCTGGGTTTCCTTTTATGCACCCCAAGGGTATGATTATACGGAATG
>CAYWSF010000094.1:3386-4418 GCA_964460725.1 uncultured Desulfosporosinus sp. | reverse complement strand
TTTTGGCGGCAGGAACACCGCCGGCGCGGCTATCTGGAGATTATGACGCCGATGATTCTTAATCGTTCCATGTGGGAACAATCCGGGCATTGGGATCATTACCAGGAAAACATGTATTTCACCAAAATCGATGACCAGGATTATGCCGTCAAGCCGATGAATTGTCCGGGTGGCATGATCCTGTACAAGACAAAACTGCGCAGTTACCGGGACCTTCCGCTTCGGATCGGTGAGCTGGGCTTAGTGCACCGCCATGAACTCTCCGGCGCCCTGCATGGGCTGTTGCGGGTGCGTAATTTTACGCAGGATGATGCCCACATTTTTATGCTCCCCTCGCAGATCAAGTCCGAAGTGATTGGGGTTATTGAATTAATCGACTATTTTTATAAAATATTTGGCTTTGACTATAATGTCGAATTATCAACCCGTCCTGAAGGCGCCATGGGAACGGAAGAAGACTGGCAAACGGCAACTCAAGCCCTGCAGGAAGCATTGGAAGAAAAGGGGATTGAATACTCAATCAATCCGGGCGATGGGGCGTTCTATGGACCAAAAATTGATTTTCATGTTCATGATTGCCTTGATCGAACCTGGCAGTGCGGCACGATTCAGCTGGATTTCCAAATGCCTGAGAAATTTGACCTGAATTATATCGGGGAAGATGGTCAAAAACATCGGCCGGTAATGGTTCATCGGGTCGTGTACGGCAGCATGGAACGCTTCATTGCACTTTTAACCGAACACTATGCCGGGGCTTTTCCTGTTTGGCTGGCACCGGTTCAAGTCCGTATCCTGCCGATTAGTGAGCGGCATCATCAGTATGCGCAAAAATTGGTCTCCCGGATGAATGAACTGGACATCCGGGTTGAGTCGGATGAACGTAAGGAAAAGATTGGCTATAAGATTAGAGAATCGCAAACGGAAAAGATCCCCTTTACCTTAGTCCTGGGGGATCAGGAAGCAGAATCTGACATGGTTGCAGTTCGGCGCTACGGACAGGGGAATGCCGGAGAGAAGATGACAGTCGAGGCA
>CAYWSF010000094.1:0-3376 GCA_964460725.1 uncultured Desulfosporosinus sp. | reverse complement strand
AGGCATTTATTGAGCTGCTCCAGGCCGAAATTAAGAATAAGACCCTCCATATGTAAAAAGGTCACTGCTCAGGGGCAAGAGATATTAACTGAGGCGATTGGAATAAGCCCCCTCATATGTAACAAGATCACAGACCACAGATGTGACAAAACTAATGTCAAGCATGTATATAGTCAGTGAAAATGTCACCCCTACATCTTCTTTTAGGGGGATGACATTTTCCTGATGAGCAGTTATACCCTGACATTATCACTGATTAACAACAAAAGCTAAGATCAAGTATTGACAAAGATTGGCTTATAGAATATAATATAGTGCGTTAAGCAGAAGCCATCCGCTTCTCACCTTACGGCATTTGTCGCTAAGGTATCTTCGGTTGTGAGCAGCAGTTATAATGCTCGTGATTGTTTAGAAGACGGGTGGTATGTCCGTCTTTTTTGTTGTTATTTTATTATGATTTGAAATTTTAAGGAGGGGGTTTTCTTATTAGCAAGGACTTAAGACTAAATGACGAAATCCGGGTTCGGGATGTTCGTCTCGTAGGTGAAGATGGAGAACAACTTGGAATCATGGCAACAAGAGATGCTATGAACATTGCAGTCGAGAAGTCTTTAGATCTTGTAGAGATCGCACCGACGGCCAAACCGCCGGTCTGTAAACTGATGGACTATGGCAAGTATAAGTATGAGCAAGCTAAGCGTGAGAAAGAGGCGCGCAAAAAGCAAAAAAGCATGGAAGTTAAAGAAGTGAAATTGCGTCCAAACATTGAAACTCATGACTTTGAAACTAAAGCCCGCAATGCCCAACGTTTTTTACTTGATGGGGATCGAGTTAAGGTGACAATCATGTTTCGTGGACGGGAAGTTACTCACCCGGAGCTGGGTAAAGCCTTATGCCTGAGGCTTGCTGATTTTTGCAAAACAGAAGCTACTATCGAACGAGAACCTAAGCTTGAAGGACGAAACATGGTTATGATCTTAGTTACGAACAAACACGAATAATTACCGAGAGGGGGATTAATAAATGCCTAAAATGAAAACGCATCGTGGCGCGGCAAAGCGCTTTAAGAAAACCGGAACCGGTAAAGTTGTTCGCATGCATGGCTTCACAAGTCACATATTAGAGAAAAAATCGCCGAAAAGAAAACGGAATTTACGTAAATCCACTGTAATGCACAAAAGTGATGTAAAAAGAATTGCAAATTTGATTTCTAATTTATAAACATTAGAGTTTAGGCTAAAAGGAGGTCTTTGGGATGGCCCGTGTAAAAAGAGGCTTGGCTAAGCATGCGCGACATAAAAAGATTTTAAAGTTAGCGAGAGGATACCGTGGGGCGAAAAGTAAACTCTATCGTCCGGCGAATGAACAAGTTTTAAAATCCTTAGCGTATTCTTATGCTCATAGAAGAGATAAAAAGGGGAACTTCCGTAAGCTTTGGATTGCTAGGATCAATGCAGCTGCCCGTATGAATGGCATATCTTACAGCCGCATGATGAATGGTTTAAGAAAAGCGGGAGTTACTATTAATCGAAAGATGCTGGCAGATTTGGCGGTCAATGACGCGGCGGCATTTACAGAAATCGTTAATGTTGCGAAAGTACAGGTTAAAGGGTAGGAAGGGTGCAAATAGCACCCTTTTTAGCACCCTGGCGTTGATATTCTTTTATGAAGTTTTATGCCCTTGAGAGGAATGATTATGAGGAATGATTATATAGATGATTGAGTCTTTGCAAAATGAGCAGGTAAAATTTGTGGCCTCCTTGCAGCGGCATAAAGGACGCCAGGAAACTCAACTGTTTGTAATTGAAGGCCGGCGATTCGTCGAGGAAGCAGTGCGCAGAAACGCCCCCATTGAAAAAGTATTTGTTTGCCGGGAGCGTGAGGCACCGGAGTGGCAGGTTCTACATAAAATGTTGCACGAACGGGATATCCCGATGGAGACAGTAACTAAGCGTGTCCTTCGTAAAATGAGTGCCACCGAAGAACCACAGGGGATTTTAGCAGTTATACGCCAGACGGCCTATACGATAGCGGACGTCGAAATTGATCACCACTCACTTTTGCTTATTATAGACGGGATTCAGGATCCGGGGAATCTGGGCACTATTTTGCGCACAGCATTGGCAGCCGGGGTGCGCCATGTTTTTTTGACACCGGGAACCGTTGATATATATAATCCGAAAGTGCTGCGCAGCACCATGGGAGCAATTTTTTCCCTGATCCTGCTGCCGGAGCAGCGCCCGGAGGATATTTTGGTTTTTTGCCTTGAGCGGGGACTGAATGTTTTTATGGGTGATATTCAAGGCAGCTCCCTTTACCAAACGAAATTAGCGGCCGGTCCGGCTGCCCTGGTGGTGGGAAATGAGGGCAAGGGTCCCTCGCCTTTGTTCCGCAGTGCGGCGGTCCAACGTCTTACGATTCCAATGGCACAAAACGTTGAGTCCCTTAATGTGGCAATCGCTGCCGGCATCTTGCTCTATGAATTTGTCAGGCAAAGGGGTTTGTTGTAAAATAGAGAAGAGTTATGCTATGATTTGCTTGAAAAGTTAATAATACCCTTATTAATGTAATGCGATGAGCAGGGCCAAAAGGAGTATTTTTCTTTCAGGGAGGCCTGGTCAAGGACTGCGAGCCGGCTAAGAAGGTATCCACCTCTTAATAGTGAAGTTAACGTTGAAGTGGAAGTTAACATTGAAGAGGTTAAATTTCGCCTGGGAGTGGCCTGTTGATCTATTTATAGAATAGGCAGGTCCGGTTTCCTCCGTTAAAGGGAGCTTAAGTGTGGCTGAATTACTTAGCCAAACTAGGGTGGTACCGCGAGAGTAGACTCTCGTCCCTTTTAAGGGGCGGGCGTTTTTTATATGACGAAAGATACAGGGGTAAGGACCCTCGCCTTCGCCATAGGGGCGGGCGTCTATAACTGGAAAGGATGGTTAACTTGAAAAATGAGGTACAACGGATCGGAGAAGAGACATTAAGTGCATTGAAGGAACTGGACACGCCGGAAGCGCTCCAGGAGCTGAAAGTAAAAGTGTTGATGGATGTAATCTTCTTAATACCACAGGTGCAAATTATGTTTTAACTGGAAATGTAACTTCAACTGGAAATTGTTTTAATATCACTGCTCAAAATATAACTTTAGATTGTGCTGGAAAATGGATAACTTATTCAACAGGAGGGGCTGCAAGTACCTATGGAATTTATACAAATCAATTCAACTCAACAATAAAAAATTGTAATGTTTTAGATGGAGATTGGACATCTCTAGAAAGTACGAGAAATGCTATTTATTTTGATGGGAATGATAATTCCACTTTGCTTAATAATTTTGTAAATGTTTCTAAATCTAGTGCTATTTATTTGAATAGTAATTCCA